>NZ_JBVHDS010000004.1:157388-439133 GCF_055563255.1 Streptomyces sp. NPDC002958
GACAGCACACCGGGAGAGGAGGTCGCGGCGCCCTCGGCGCTCGCCCCCTGACCGCCGTTGCCGCTGCCCTGGCCCTCCTCGTTCCCGCACTCGTTGCCGAACGTGGGGTTCAGCAGACCGATCACATTGACGGTGTTGCCGCATACGTTGACCGGAATGTGCACCGGTACCTGCACGGCGTTGCCCGAGCCGACGCCTGGCGAACCGGTGGCAGCGCCATCGGCGGAGGCGTCCGCGAACGCGTACCCGCCGGCCGCGGTCAGGATTCCTGACGCAGCCGCCATCACCAGCACGCTCTTACTCAAGGCTTTTCGCATTGACTGCCCTTTCTTAGGACACTTCACGCGAGCGCAACGCTCGCGGCTCATTCATCCGGCCGTGCAGCTTCTGCCGGGGACGGCGCCCCGGAGGTCTTCACGCGTGAATCGGCAAGTGGCGGTTTCGGTGGAGCGGAGACACCACGACGAAGTGCTCTTCATGTGATGAGTCCAAGCTCTGCCGGGCGAACCCCCAAGCCACACGCTTGGTGACACCCATAACGAGGAGGAGTTGTCCAGGAAACTTGAAATTCATGGAAATCTTGCGACCACTCGAACGGATTACGTATGTGCGTTCACACTGATGCCATTTTCCGCATCGAGTTCCGCATCGAGTTCCGCAACTGGATACGCGGAGTGGGTTGTTGACGCTTGAATGAATTGCTGGGAGGTGAAAACTTCTGCGGCCCCCCATCCATGCCCGTTCGCACTGTTGTCCGTGTGCACTCGGCATTCGGGTGAATGGAGAGAACGAAACGCTCGGTCACGAGTTGGGCACAGGGCTCCGGCGCGGGGCATCCGAGCCGCAATGGCAGGCCCGGGTCGCCGGCATCCCTCCTCCGAGCGGCCCCGGTCTGTTGCCGCCTTTCCAGGTACTGACACATCGGATTTTTCGATGATCTCGCCGATGGCATCGAGTGATCGATACTGCGCCATTCGGGCGGTTTCCCGAGAATCTTCTTCCTGAAGAGTTTCGTTTGCTGTTTTAAGTCGTTACGAATGGCAGCGGCGGAGTTACGAGCGATCAGGACCGCGCTCGTGCGGCACGAAAGACGTGGCCGCTCCGGACTCCGTCAATGAAAGGGACAAAAGTGAAGTACACCAAGGTTGCCGCCATCGCCGCCGGAACCCTGATGGCGATGGGTGCCGCCGCGCCCGCCTTCGCCGACACCACTGCCGACGGCGGCGCTTCCTACTCCCCGGGTGTCGTGTCCGGCAATACCATCCAGGCTCCGATCCACATTCCGATCAACGCCTGTGGCAACACCGTGAGCGTGGTCGGCGTGCTCAACCCCACCGTCGGCAACCCCTGCACCAACTACTGAGCTCTGGTCGGCCGCACCGAACGCTCATGACCGGAAGGCCCCGGAACGCATCCGATGCGTTCCGGGGCCTTCCCCTTTTCCGGTAATCGATCGAGTGGTTGCCGAGGGGAAGCGGCCCCGTCCGGTCGTTCTGTCGCACCGCATCGTTACCCAAGGCGAAAGCGGTAGAAGTCACAGTTGAAGAAGGCCGGCCTTCGGCGGCCCGGATGTGCCGGCCCCACGTCGTACGTCAGGGGCGCCGTCGACCCCACGAAGGAGCGGGCGGACTGGGCCGGTTGCCGTAGTGACGGCAGGTGTCACCCGTCGCACCGGGTAGGGGTCGCTCATGGACCAGTACGACAGTCAAAGCCCCTACCAGCCGCGGCACGCACAGGACGTCACGCCCATCTACGACCGGCTGCTCGCCGAATGGCAGGCAGCCCGAGGCGGCCCGGAACCGGCACTGTCCGCGCAACCCGAGCGTCCCTGCGCGGGAAGACGCGTTCCCGCCGCCCGGATCTCCGACGAGGCCGTCGACGGGTGAGGGCCGGGCATCGAACTTACGCCAGACCGAAACCATTTGAGTGGTAATGCGGAAGCGATCGACGCTTCCGTAGCGGATTGACCAGTACGTTCCGCAACGCGACGCTCCGACCGCCCGCACTCTGGTGTACGGCGCCGCCGAGCAGTGACCGGGGCACAGCCCCAGGGCTCCACGCATGAGGATGCCCACCGCTCACGGGGGCGGTGGGCATCGGCGTAGGGGGCGGTTCAACCCAGGCTGCGTACCGGAAGGACGCAGTGCGCGGAGGTCATGGTGACCTGTCCGTCGACTGTGAAGGACCGCAGCAGCTCCTCGCTGACCGGCCAACCCGGCGTGCCCCGGAACCACGGGCGGGTGGCGAACATCCCGTGCACCTCGCCCCGTTCCTCGGTTGTGGCTGGGCCCGCCGGAGCCCGTGGATCAAATGTGTTGACGCCACCTGATGACCGCGGGCTATCGTGTGCAGCGTTCCGGACGGCGGACAAGAACCGCCGGTGTCGGCCCCGTGCTTGAACCAGGAGGTGAGGACATTGATGACTGTCGCCGCGGTGGGCGTTGCCCACAACCAGAAGAGCATCGTTCCCACCCCCGTGGTCGCCGGCTGACCTTTTCGCAACTCTTCGCGCCTGCATGCGCGTTGCCGGGGCCACCCCTTGAAGGGTTTCCCTTGTCTTTCTCGTCTTTTCCGTCCTCCGCTTCTTCTCTTCAGGGCTCGTCCGCGTCGCACTCGCTGTCTCCGTACGGCTGGGACGACGCCTGGGCCGCCGAATTCGCTCCGTACGCCGACCAGGACCTGCTGCCCGGACGGGTGGTGCGGGTGGACCGCGGGCAGTGCGATGTCGTCACCCCGCACGGCACACTCAGGGCCGACACCGCCTTCGTCGTCCCGCGTGATCCGATGCGGATCGTCTGCACGGGCGACTGGGTCGCCGTCGACCCCGACGGCGACCCGCAGTTCGTACGGACGCTGCTGCCGCGGCGTACGGCATTCGTCCGCTCGACGTCGTCGAAGCGCTCCGAGGGGCAGGTGCTGGCCACCAACGTCGACCACATCGCCATCTGTGTCTCGCTCGCCGTGGAGCTCGATCTGGGGCGGGTGGAGCGCTTCCTCGCGCTCGCCATGTCCAGCGCCGCCGGTGACGCGCTGCTGCGGGAAGGAGCGTTGGCCGCGGACGGTGCCGCCCAGCCGATCGTGGTGCTGACCAAGGCCGATCTGGTGCCGGACACCACCACGCTGTCGTACCTCGTCCAGGACATCGAGGCCATCGCGCCCGGTGTACAGGTGCTGCCCGTCAGCTCCGCCACCGGGGAGGGGCTCGACGTGTTCGCCGCCATTGTCTCGGGCGGTACCAGTGTGCTGCTCGGGGCGTCCGGCGCGGGCAAGTCGACCCTCGCCAACACCCTGCTCGGCCACGACGCGATGGAGGTGCAGGCCGCCCGTGATGTCGACGGCAAGGGCCGGCACACCACCACCACTCGCAATCTGCTGGTGCTGCCCTCCGGGGGCGTACTGATCGACACCCCCGGACTCCGCGGGGTCGGCCTCTGGGACGCCGAGACGGGCGTCGGCCAGGTCTTCTCCGAGATCGAGGAGCTGGCCGAGCGGTGCCGCTTCCACGACTGTGCCCATGAGTCGGAGCCGGGCTGCGCGGTACTCGCCTCGATCGAGGACGGTTCGCTGCCCGAGCGGCGTCTCGGCAGCTTCCGTAAACTGCTCCGCGAGAACCAGCGCATCGTCGCCAAGACCGATGCGCGGGTGCGGTCCGAAAGGCTGCGTGAATGGAAGCGCAAGGGGGCCGAGGGCCGGGCGGCCATGGACGCGAAGCGGGGCCGGGTGCGGTAGGCCGCAGCCCTGGTCGGCGTCCGAAATCCGCCGGTGCGGCACCGGGAGGTGCGCACACTGGAGGTTGTGATGGACGAACAGACCAGGTACGAGGCGGTGAGCAGCCGCGACGCCCGTTTCGACGGGGAGTTCTTCTTCGCTGTCGAGACGACCGGCATCTACTGCCGGCCGAGCTGCCCCGCCGTCACCCCCAAGCGGAAGAATGTCCGCTTCTTCCCGACCGCGGCCGCCGCCCAGGGCAACGGCTTCCGGGCGTGCCGACGCTGTCGCCCGGACGCCGTGCCCGGCTCGGCCGACTGGAACGTCCGGGCCGATGTCGTCGGCCGAGCCATGCGGATGATCGGCGACGGTGTGGTCGACCGGGAGGGCGTGCCCGGGCTCGCCCACCGGCTCGGCTACAGCTCGCGCCAGGTGCAGCGGCAGCTCAACGCGGAGCTGGGCGCCGGACCCGTCGCGCTCGCCCGCGCCCAGCGGGCCCACACCGCGCGGGTACTGCTCCAGACGACCGGGCTGCCCGTGACCGAGATCGCCTTCGCGTCCGGATTCGCCAGCGTGCGCCAGTTCAACGAAACGATCCGGCAGATCTACGCCCGTACACCGAGCGCACTGCGCGCCGAGGCCGGGACGGGGCTGGGAGCGGCCGTAGGGGAGGCGCGCACCACCGGGATCCCGCTGCGGCTCGCCCACCGGGGGCCGTACGCGGTCCGCGAGGTCTTCGATCTCCTGGCCGGCGAGACGGTCGCCCGGATCGAGGAGGTCGGCGGGGAGCCCGGCGCCCGTACCTACCGGCGCACCCTGCGGCTGCCGTACGGCACGGGCATCGTGGCCGTCGACGAGCGGTCCGCCGGGTCCTGGCTGGACGCCCGGATCCACCTCACTGACCTGCGTGACCTGACGACGGCCGTGCAGCGGCTGCGGCGGCTCTTCGATCTGGACGCCGATCCGTACGCCGTCGACGAGCGGCTCGGCGCCGACCCGCGACTCGCACCGAGCGTCGCCGCTCGCCCCGGGCTGCGCTCGCCAGGTGCCGCGGACCCGGAGGAGTTCGCCGTACGGACGCTGGTGGGCGGGGCAGGGGCGGAACGGCTCGTCGAGACGTACGGGAAGGTCCTCGACGTCCCCAGCGGCGGGCTCACGCATGTGTTTCCCGAGCCGGGGGTGCTGGCCGGTGCGGTGGGCGACCCGGCGCTGCGGGCACTGGCGACCGCGCTCGCCGACGGGGACGTACGGCTCGACGCCGGGGCGGACCGCGACGAGGCCGAGCAGGCACTGCTGAGACTGCCGGGGATCGGTCCGGCAGCCGCGGCGCTCATCAGGATGCGCGCGTTCGGCGACCCCGATGTGGATCCGGACGGGAGGCCCGAGGCGGAGCGGTGGCGGCCCTGGCGTTCGTACGCCGTACGGCACCTGAGCCTCTAGGAATCCAGGCCTCTTCGTCGAGGCCGCAGCTGTGGGTCTTCTTCGGGTCCGTTCCGGTCGCGGATCTCGACGGGGCCCTCGATGCCGTGGCGTACGACACCGGGTGCGCCCGCCCTCGCCGGTCATTCGCACCCAGCGGGCCCCGCCCCTCTTCGCGTACCGCACCGAGCAGGAACGCGCCCTGCGTACGGAAAACATGGACGGCGGGCGCCGCCCACCACGAGTGCGCCGCCGATCGCGGTGCCGGTGGCGAGAACACTTCTTCGAGAGGGGGACGAGGCTTCGTTCCGGGGTAAGCGGGAAGGACCCGGTGCTGTGCGGGAAGGGCCCGATGCTGTGGGGGAAGGTCAGCCCCAGATCACCGCGACCAGCCAGGCCCCCGTCACCAGCAGACACGCGAAGAGCTCGACGAGCACGGAATAGCCGGTCGCCCGCATCACCGAGCGGACCGATGCCCACCCCGCCCCGCGGCTGCCGAGCCGCAGCCGCTCCGCCCCGTAGATCGTCCCCACGTAGCCGGCGATCGCACCCACCACCGGCACCACGAAAAAGCCCACGATCGCGCCGATCCCGCCCAGCATCAGGGTCTTGCGCGGTGCCCCCGACTCGCGAGGGCGGCGCGGCGGCAGCAACGGCTTCAGCGCCTGGTTCAGCAGGAGCAGTGCGGTGGCACCTATGAGTACGCCCCAGGCGGCCGGAGTCATGTCGGTCAACGCCCACCACAGCACGGCGGCCCAGACAATCGCCTGCCCCGGCACCCCTGGCACCAGCACGCCGACCAGGCCGAGAAGCATGACCAGGCCGACAGCGACGAGCTGCCACACGCCCATCTCACCAGCCTGCCGGAGTCCGGCCGGTCCCGCCCGTCAGTGCGACTCGGGGCGGGGACCGCCGATACGGCTCAAAGCCGTATAGGCGCGGCGGGAACACCGGGTCGGGGTATCCGGCTGGGCCTCGTTCAGGCCCGTGGTGTCCGGGACACCCAGCCCCGCTCGTACGCATGCCAGCCCAGCTGCAGCCGGGTCGACACCCCGCTCAGCTCCATCAGACCCTTCACCCGCCGCTGTACAGTCCGCAGCCCCAGCTCCAGCTGTTTCGCCACGCTTGCGTCCGTGAGCCCGGCCAGCAGCAGCGAAAGGATCTCCAGATCGGTCGGATCGGGGCCCATGGAGTCCTCGTGCGCCCAGCCGTTCTCGCCGAGCCGCAGGGGCATGGCGTCGCGCCACACCGCCTCGAAGAGCCCCATGAGCGACTCCAGCAGCCCGGAGGCGTGGACGACCAGCGCCGCGGGCTCGGCGCCCCGGGCGGTCAGGGGGACCATCGCCAGCGAGGCATCGGCGACGACCAGCTTGGTGGGCACCCGGTCGACGACCCGGCACTGCTCGTCCCGGCTCAGGGCCGCCGACAGCTCAAGGATTCCGGACGGCAGGGCGAGCACCTCCCGCTCGATCACGACCCGGTAGGACACTCCGCGGGTCGCCGCCTGCTCCTCGGACTCGTTCTCCGTTCCGGTTACTGCGATCGGCTTCCCGGTGACCAGGGCGCACACTTCGCTCGTCGCCCCCAGCTGCAACTGGTGGAAGCGGTGCGCCACCGCGCTCGCGCCCGTGACCACCTCGACCAGATCGTGCACGGCGGGCTCGGCCGCATCGGCCCGGTACTCCTCGGCGAGCAGCGCCGCCGTCAGCTCCGCCTGCTCCAGCTCATGGCGCTGCTGGGTGAGCAACGCACCCAGGGCCACCCCCGGTGGCGCCGCCACCCAACGGCCCGTACGGGCCGACGACTGGGCGGCCAGACCATGCTGCTCCAGCCGCCGCAACGCCCGTTCGGTGTCCGACTCGGGCAGTCCCAGCCGGTGCGCGAGATCGGAGAACTCCGCAGCTCCCACCGCCACCAGCGCACGGTACGCCTCCTCCTGTATCTCATCGAGACCTATGGCTCCCAGCACCCCTGGACTCCTCCCGGACACGTCATTTCCGCATCGTTGCGCACTCTTCGGCCGACGGGCCGTGGCGGAAAGCGGCCACGGCGTAAACCCGCCGTGTACATCATCCCTGTGTCGCCTTTACTTCTGCCAATGTGGCGTCACCGCAGTACCAACAACTTCCGGAAACACAGCCTTTGTGTGGCCTTCTTCCGGAATTATCTGGAGAGTACGATGCATCCCATATCGCGTACGGCGCTGGGAGCGGCGACAGCCGCTGTCCTGGCCGCCACCGTGGTAGCGCCATCCGTGGCCGTGCCACAGGACGCACCCGCCGCAACGAGGCCGCTCACCGGCAGTGCGGCAGCCGTCGCTGCCGCTGCCGCGAAGGACGGCAAGCCGGTCACCGTCACGCTGGTCACCGGGGACAAGGTTGTGGTGAGCACGGACAGTTCGGGGGCCGCTTCGGCCACCGCGCTGCCGCGCGAGGACGGCACCGTGCCGCTCATCCAGACCCGTCAGTCGGGCAAGGACCTTTACGTCTACCCCGAGACCGCCACTGACGCCCTTGCCGCGGACACGGTCGACGAGGAACTTTTCAACGTCACTGGGCTCATTCGTCAGGGTTACGACGACGCGAGCACCAAGTCGCTGCCGCTGATCGCCGTCTACGGCAAGGACGTGGCCCGCTCCGTGTCCGTCACCCCGCGTGGAGCCGAGCGCGGACTCGCGCTCGACGCCATCGACGGCGTCGTGCTCAAGGCCGACAAGGCGAAGGCTGCCGACTTCTGGTCGGACGTCACCAACACCCGTTCCCGCTCGGCCTCCGGTCTGAAGAAGCTGTGGCTCGACCGTAAGGTTCAGGCCACTCTCGACCAGTCGACCAAGCAGGTCGGTGCCGACCTCGCCTGGGCCGCCGGATACGACGGCAAGGGCACCAAGGTCGCCGTGCTCGACACCGGTGTCGATGCCGAACACCCCGACCTCAAGGGCCGGGTCTCCGCCTCGAAGAACTTCACCGGCTCCCCCACCACTGACGACCGGCAGGGCCACGGCACCCACACCATCTCCACCGTGGGCGGCTCCGGTGCGGCCAGCGACGGAAAGAAGAAGGGCGTCGCCCCCGGCACCGACCTGCTCGCCGGCAAGGTTCTCGACGACTCGGGCTCCGGTGCAGAGTCCTGGGTCATCGCCGGTATGCAGTGGGCCGTCGACCAGAAGGCCGATGTCGTCTCCATGAGCCTCGGCGGCGCGACGCCGGGCGACTGCACCGACCCGATGAGCCTCGCCGCCGAGGAACTCTCCCAGAGCAAGGACACCTTGTTCGTCATCGCGGCCGGCAACTTGGGCCCGGCATCGAACACCGTCTCCTCGCCGGGCTGCGCTCCGAGCGCGCTGACCGTCGGCGCCGTCGACCGCGAGGATGCCACGGCCCAGTTCTCCAGCCGCGGACCCGTGACCGGTTCGCACACCCTCAAGCCCGAGATCACCGCCCCCGGCGTCGACATCTCGGCCGCGGCGGCCGGTGGCCGCGGGGTGTACGCCTACCAGACGATGTCCGGCACGTCGATGGCCACCCCGCATGTCGCGGGTGCCGCAGCCATCGTGAAGCAGCGTCACCCGGACTGGACCGCCCAGCAGATCAAGGCGGCTCTCGTGTCCTCCGCGAAGAGCGACATCCCCGGTGATGTGCGCGAGACCGGTGGTGGCCGCCTTGATGTGAAGGCCGCCATCGACACCACCGTCGTCGGCGCCCCCGCCGTCCAGGGCGGTGCGTTCAACTGGCCGCAGGACAAGTCCGACCGCACGACGGTCGACGTCCCGTACACCAACTCCGGCACCAAGCCGGTGAAGCTGTCGCTGAAGGTCCAGGGCGTCACCGGCAACGACGGCTCGGCGGTCCGCTCCTCCGTCGCCAAGCTCGACGCGAGCACGGTAACCGTCCCGGCCGGAGCCACCGTCAAGGTTCCGCTGCAGATCGACCCGACCGCGCAGCTGAAGGCCGCCCAGTACGGCGATGTCACCGGGCGTGTCCTGGCCACCGGGCCCGACGGCGTCAAGGTCTCCACCCCGTTCTCGCTGTACGTCGGCGCCGAGACGGTCACCCTGCGGGTCAAGCTGATCGACCGTTCGGGCAAGCCCGCCGAGGGCGGCTCCTCGGTGGACGTCGTGGGCACTGACACGGACAGCGGTGATCGCCGCTTCAACAACGGTGCCGCCGACCAGGTCTACCAGGTGCGTCCCGGCGCGTACTTCGTCTCCAGCTTCATCACGACGATGGACCCGAAGGACGCCACGAGGCGGATGATCGAGTCCATCGGCTACCTCGCGCGGCCGCAGTTGAACGTCACCGAGGACACCACCCTGGTCCTGGACGCCCGCAAGGCCCACCGGATCCAGGTGAAGACGGAGGACCGGGCGTCCGAGAACCGCTCCACGACGCTCTCCTTCGGCCGCAGCTGGGACGATGTCTGGGTGCACTCCGGCTCCGTCGTTGGCAGCGATGTCGTCAAGAACTACTTCGCCGATGTGCAGGGCAAGGTCAGCGACGGCGACTACGAGTTCGCCAGCTTGTGGCGCGCGTACGCCCCCCGGGTCGAGAAGCTGTCGATCGTCGGCGGCGCCGAACTGCACCCGACAGTGGTCGGCAGCGGCTCCGCGAACCTCGACGGAACGGGCGAAGCCGCACTCGTCGACGCGGGCACCGGCACCCCCGACGAGCTGAAGGCCGCCGACGTCTCGGGCAAGATCGCCCTGGTCAAGGTCGCCGACAGCGGCTTCATCAGCACCCAGGTGGTGAACGCCAAGGCCGCGGGCGCAAAGGCGATCATCACATACCGGCCGTCCGCCGGCCCCTGGAAGCCTTCCGTCACCTACGGCACGACGCCGCCTCTGCCCGCGCTCGGCGTCGAGGCGAGCGAGGCCGACGCCCTCAAGGCCGCCCTGGCCACCGGCCCGGTCAAGCTGAGCTGGAAGGCCACCGCCGTCAGCCCGTTCGTCTACAACCTCGTCTTCCCCGAGACCGGCCCCGTCACCTCGGACCGGACCTACAAGGTCAGGGACAGCAAGCTCGCCAAGTCCAACGCCACGTACGAGGCGATGGGCGTCGCAGCCAACTACCCCGACCTGCTGCTCGGCCAGCGGCCGTACGGCGCGCGCTACACCGGCATGTTCGAAACGGTCCCCGCGCCCAGCAAGCGCACCGAGTACTACTCGGCGGGCGACACCGTCTGGGCGCATTACCTCTCCTCCAGCTTCCCCTGGGGCGAGTCCATGGTCGATCAGACCCGTACGTACACGGCCGGCGCCGAGCGCACGGAGAACTGGTACCGGGGCATCCCGGTCCCGGGCGCCCCGCGTGACGCCGCGGGCAAGGTCCAGCTCGCCGCCGAGCGGCAGGACAACCTGATCGGCGTCGCCCCGGGCTTCTGGAGCGACACCGAGCACGCCGGGTTCCAGGGCGGCTTCGGTGACCTCGGCAAGCTGCGGCTGACCAGCGGCGGCAAGGTGCTGGGCCAGAAAGTCGACCCGTACGGGGTGTTCACCGTCCCGGCCGAGGACGCCGCGTACGAACTCACCCTGGAAACCCGCAAGATCAGCGAGCCCGCCAAGGTGTGGAAGCGGTCCACCGCCATCGCGACCACCTGGAAGTTCCGCTCCGAGCGGGACGAGAACGTGTACTCGCAGGGGATTCCGCTGCTCTTCCCGGGCTACGACCTGGACAGCGACGGGCTCAAGACCCTTGCGGCGAAGGACGGTCAGACGATCGGCCTGAGCGTCACCGGCCACGCGGGCTACACGCCCGGCAAGCTGGTCGCCGCCAAGGTCTCCTACTCGTACGACGGCGGCGAGACCTGGACCCAGGCCACCACCGCGGAGGAGGGCGGCCACTGGACCGCGACCGTGAACCACGCGGGCGCGGCCGGCAAGCCGGTCACCCTGAAGACCGAACTGACGGACGCCAACGGCAACTCCGTCATCCAGACCGTGACCGACGCGTACGCCGTGCGCTGATCACGCCCTGACCGGTCCGCCGGGCGTCCTTCCCGTGGGGGGTGGGGCCGCCCGGCGGACCTTTTTCATGGCCACCGCGCTGCCCGCCACCGCCCCCAGGAACTGGACGGTCTCGTCGCCGACACCGTGCACGACTGCGCCCGGTCCGGCAGCACGTACACCCTGCGAGCCGCCTCCGTGCGCGGGGACTCCGTGCGGTTCCGGGGCGAGCCCCGCCGCTGTACGGTCCGCAGTCCCAGCTCCAGCTGTTTCGCCACGCTCGCGTCCGTGAGCCCGGCCAGCAGCAGCGACAGAATGTCCAGGTCCGTCGCATCGGGCCCGGTGGACTCCTCCTCCAGCCGGCCGTTCCCGCCGAGCCTGAGCGGCATGGCATCGCGCTACACCGCCTCGAAGAGCCCCATCAGCGCCTCAAGCAGCCCCGAGGCGTGAACCACCAGCGCCGCGGGCTCGGCGCCTCGTCCGGTCAGCGGCACCATCGCCAGGGCCGTGTCGGCGACGACCAGCTTGGTGGGCACCCGGTCGACGACCCGGCACGGCTGGTCACGGCTCAGCGCGGCCGACAGCTCCGTGATCCCGGACGGCAGCGCGAGCACCTCGCGCTCGATCACCACCCGGTAAGACACCCCGCGCGTGACGGCCTGCTCCTCGGAGTCGTTCTCCGTTCCGGTTACTGCGATCGGCTTCCCGGTGACCAGGGCGCACACTTCGTTCGTCGCCCCCAGGTGCAACTGGTGGAAGCGGTGCGCCACCGCGCTCGCGCCCGTGACCACCTCGACCAGATCGTGCACGGCCGCTGCGGTGGCCTCCGCCCGGTACTCCTCGGCGAGCAGCGCCGCCGTCAGCTCCGCCCGCTCCAGCTCATGGCGCTGCTGGGGCAGCGCCCCCAGTGCCACCCCCGGTGGCGCCGCCACCCAACGGCCGGCACGGAACGGCGTATCTCGTCGAGGCCTATGGCTCTCAACATCCCGGACTCCTCCTGGACGCACTGATTCCGCATGATGTCGCTGTCTTCGGGCGCCCGGTCGTGGCGGAAAGCGGCCGCGGCGTAAACCCGCCATGTACATCATCCCTATATCTGCTGCTGCTCTGACAATGTGGCGCCACCGCAGTACCAACAACATCCGGAATGCAGCGGTTTGTGCAGAGGCGTTCCGGTTCTATCTGGGGAGAGCGATGCGTCCGATATCGCGTACGGCACTGGGAGCGGCCACCGCCGCCGTCCTGGCCGTCACCGCGATCGCACCGTCCACGGCAGCGCCGCAGGACGATACGACCGCGAAGAGGCCACTGGTCGGCAGTGAGGCCGCCGAGGTCAAGGCGGGCAAACCGGTCACCGTCACGCTGGTCACCGGCGACAAGGTCTCGGTGAGCACGGACAGTTCGGGGACCGCTTTGGCCACCGCGCTGCCGCGCGAGGACGGCACCGTGCCGCTCATCCAGACCCGTCAGTCCGGCAAGGACCTCTACGTCTACCCCGACACCGCCGCCGCTGCGCTGGCAGCCGGCACGGTCGACGAGGAACTTTTCAACGTCACTGGGCTCATTCGTCAGGGTTACGACGACGCGAGCACCAAGTCGCTGCCGCTGATTGCCGTTTACGGCCAGGACGTGGCCCGCTCCGTGTCCGTCACCCCGCGTGGAGCCGAGCGCGGACTCGCGCTCGACGCCATCGACGGCGTCGTGCTCAAGGCCGACAAGGCGAAGGCTGCCGACTTCTGGTCGGACGTCACCAACACCCGTTCCCGCTCGGCCTCCGGTCTGAAGAAGCTGTGGCTCGACCGTAAGGTTCAGGCCACTCTCGACCAGTCGACCAAGCAGGTCGGTGCCGACCTCGCCTGGGCCGCCGGATACGACGGCAAGGGCACCAAGGTCGCCGTGCTCGACACCGGTGTCGATGCCGAACACCCCGACCTCAAGGGCCGGGTCTCCGCCTCGAAGAACTTCACCGACTCCGCCACCACTGACGACCGGCAGGGCCACGGCACCCACACCATCTCCACCGTGGGCGGCTCCGGTGCGGCCAGCGACGGAAAGAAGAAGGGCGTCGCCCCCGGCACCGACCTGCTCGCCGGCAAGGTCCTCGACGACTCGGGCTCCGGTGCAGAGTCCTGGGTCATCGCCGGTATGCAGTGGGCCGTCGACCAGAAGGCCGATGTCGTCTCCATGAGCCTCGGCGGCGCGACGCCGGGCGACTGCACCGACCCGATGAGCCTCGCCGCCGAGGAACTCTCCCAGAGCAAGGACACCTTGTTCGTCATCGCGGCCGGCAACTTGGGCCCGGCATCGAACACCGTCTCCTCGCCGGGCTGCGCTCCGAGCGCGCTGACCGTCGGCGCCGTCGACCGCGAGGATGCCACGGCCCAGTTCTCCAGCCGCGGACCGGTCATCGGTTCGCACACCCTCAAGCCCGAGATCACCGCCCCCGGCGTCGACATCTCGGCCGCGGCGGCCGGTGGCCGCGGGGTGTACGCCTACCAGACGATGTCCGGCACATCGATGGCCACCCCGCATGTCGCGGGCGCCGCAGCCATCGTGAAGCAGCGTCACCCGGACTGGACCGCCCAGCAGATCAAGGCGGCTCTCGTGTCCTCCGCGAAGAGCGACATCCCCGGCGATGTGCGCGAGACCGGCGGTGGCCGCCTCGATGTGAAGGCCGCCATCGACACCACCGTCGTCGGCGCCCCCGCCGTCCAGGGCGGTGCGTTCAACTGGCCGCAGGACAAGTCCGACCGCACGACGGTCGATGTCCCGTACACCAACTCCGGCACCAAGCCGGTGAAGCTGTTGCTGAAGGTGCAGGGCGTCACCGGTAACGACGGTTCGGCGGTCCGCTCCTCCGTCGCCAAGCTCGACGCGAGCACGGTCACCGTCCCGGCGGGCGCGACCGTCAAGGTCCCGCTGCAGATCGACCCGACCGCGCAGCTGAAGGCCGCCCAGTACGGCGATGTCACCGGGCGTGTCCTGGCCACCGGGCCCGACGGCGTCAAGGTCTCCACCCCGTTCTCGCTGTACGTCGGACCGGAGACCGTCACCCTGCGCGTCAAGCTTGTCGACCGCGCCGGCAAGCCCGCCAAGGGATCCTCCTCGGTGGACCTCATCGGTACCGACACCGCCGACGGCGAGCGCCGCTTCAACGCCGGCGCCACCGAGCAGGTCTACCAGGTGCGCCCCGGTGCGTACTTCGTCTCCAGCTTCATCACGACGACGGACCCGAAGGACGCCACGGGGCGGATGATCGAGTCCGTGGGCTACCTCGCGCGGCCGCAGTTGAACGTCACCGAGGACACCACCCTGGTCCTGGACGCCCGCAAGGCTCACCGGATCCAGGTGAAGACGGAGGACCGGGCGTCCGAGAACCGCTCCACGACGCTCGCTTTCGGCCGCAGCTGGGATGACACATGGCTGCACTCGGGCTCCCTCACCGTCAGCGGTCTCATCAAGAACTACCTGGTCGACGTGCAGGGCAGGGCGAGTGACGGCGACTTCGAGTTCGACAGCTTCTGGCGTGCGTACGCACCCCAGATCGAGAAGCTGTCGGTCGTCGGTGGCACCGAACTGCACCCGACGACGGCCAACACCGGTGCCGTCAACCTCGACGGTACGGGCGAGGCCGCACTCGTCGACGCGGGCACCGGCACCCCCGACGAGCTGGCGTCCGCCGGTGTCTCGGGCAAGATCGCCCTGGTCAAGGTCGCCGACGACGGCTTTATCGGCACCCATGCGGCGAACGCCAAGGCCGCGGGCGCAAAGGCGGTCATCGCGTACCGGCCGTCCGCCGGTCCCTGGCAGCCTGTCGCCAAATTCGGTACGACGCCGCCTCTGCCCGCACTCGGCGTCGAGGCGAGCGAGGCCGACGCCCTCAAGGCCGCCCTGGCCACCGGCCCGGTCAAGCTGAGCTGGAAGGCCACCGCCGTCAGCCCGTTCGTCTACAACCTCGCCTTCCCCGAGACCGGCCCCGTCACCTCGGACCGGACCTACAAGGTCAGGGACAGCAAGCTCGGCAAGACCAACGCCACGTACGAGGCGATGGGTGTCGCGGCCGACTACATCGACCTGATGAACATCACCCGGCCGGACGGCAGGATCATCTCCAACGGCTTCGACGTCGTCGCCGTTCCCGGCAAGCGCACCGAGTACTACTCGGCGGACGACACCGCATGGAGGCACTTCCTCTCGTCCAGCTTCCCCTGGGGCGAGTTCATGGTAGACCAGGCCCGTACCTACACGAAGGGCATGAAGCGCACGGAGGACTGGTACCGGGGCATCCCGGCACCGGCCGCCCCGCGCGACGCCGAGGGCAAGCTCCAGCTCGCCGCCGAGCGGCAGGACAACCTGATCGGAGTTGCCCCGGGCTTCTGGAGCGATAGCGAACACGCCGGTATCCAGGGTTCCTTCGGAGACGAAGGTAATATGCAACTGACCAGCGGCGGCAAGGTGCTGGGCAAGTCCACCTACCCGTCCGGGGTGTTCACCGTCCCGGCCGAGGACGCCGCGTACGAACTCACCCTGAGGACCGGAAAGTACGGATTGCCGGCCGCCGTGTGGAAGCGGTCCACCCAGATCGATACCACCTGGAAGTTCCGCTCGGAGCGGGACGAGAACGTGTACTCGCAGGGGATTCCGCTGCTCTTCCCGGGCTACGACCTGGACAGCGACGGGCTCAAGACCCTCGCGGCGAAGGACGGTCAGACGATCGGCCTGAGCGTCACCGGCCACGCGGGCTACACCCCCGGCAAGCTGGTCGCAGCCAAGGTCTCCTACTCGTACGACGGTGGCGAGACCTGGACCCAGGCCACCACCGCGGAGGAGGGCGGCCACTGGACCGCGACCGTGAACCACGCGGGCGCGGCCGGCAAGCCGGTCACCCTGAAGACCGAACTGACGGACGCCAACGGCAACTCCGTCATCCAGACCGTGACCGACGCGTACGCCGTGCGTTGATCACGCCCTGACCGGTCCGCCGGGCGTCCTTCCCGTGGGGGGTGGGGCCGCCCGGCGGACCTTTTCCATGGCCGCTTCTTCCGGATGACCCGTTTTCGTAAGGCCCGTGCGGTGGACAACAAGGGCATGAGCCGGCCGGGGGAGAGGTCCGCCGCCCACGAGGACGACTGGTGGCGCAGGCTGCGGCCGGGCCTCCGCCGTCCGTGCCCGCGGTGTTTGAGTCGGTGCAGGTGCGTGCTCCGTGGGGGCCGCCAGTTGCGTCCGCACGCGGCCCGGGTGCGTCCCCGGCCTACGTCGCAGCCGCGCACCTTCGCCGCACCGCCGGTTCCGGCCGGTCCTCCGGCCGACGCCGACCTGCCGTCGGGGCCGGACTTGCCGTCGGGGCCCGAGCTTGCGCCCGAGCCGTCCTTCGCCGATGGGGCGTCCGCGCCGGCGCCGCCTCTGCCCAGGCGGCCGGACGGTGAGGGACCGGCACCTGCACCCGAGCCTGAACGCGTACCCGCCGTACCCGCACCCGCTGTACCCGCACCCCCTCCACTCCGCCCCGTTATCGGCCATGTGGGTGACCGGCCGCCCACCTGCGACGCCGAGCCCACCGCGCCGCCCGCCCCCCGTCCCCCAAGAGCTGGACGGCCTCGTCGCCGACACCGTGCTCGACGGCGCCGGATACGGCACGTACACCCTGCGCGCCGCCTCCGCGCGCGGGGACTCCGCACGGTTCCGTGGCGAGCCCCGCCGCGATGCGCTGCTCACCGTGCGCTTCGGCTCCCCCTCTCCCGGGGGCGGCCCCGACGGAGACCACCTCACCTGGATCTGGACATCGCCACGCCCCTGCGGATACCCAGCTCAGGGTGAAGCAGTACTCCGACGACCGTACGAGTGCCGGCGTCCGGGAGGCGTAACCGCGCGCGTCATGGGTTGATGGATGCGGAGTCCGGAAGCCGAAGCGCGGAAAGGGTACGTACCCATGGCCAAGCAGAACGTGTCGGAGCAGTTCGTCGACATCCTCGCCCGGGCGGGCGTCAAGCGTATGTACGGCGTCGTCGGCGACAGCCTCAACCCGGTCGTCGACGCCATTCGCCGCAACTCGGCCATCGACTGGATCCAGGTCAGGCACGAGGAGACCGCCGCGTTCGCCGCCGGAGCCGAGGCACAGATCACCGGCTCGCTGGCGGCCTGCGCCGGATCCTGCGGCCCCGGCAATCTGCACCTCATCAACGGCCTCTACGACGCCCACCGCTCCATGGCGCCCGTTCTCGCCCTCGCCTCGCACATTCCTTCGAGCGAGATCGGTCTCGGCTACTTCCAGGAAACCCATCCGGAGCTGCTCTTCCAGGAGTGCAGTCACTACAACGAGATGATCTCCAACCCGCAGCAGATGCCGCGGCTGCTCCAGACGGCCATTCAGCACGCGATCGGCCAAGGCGGGGTCAGCGTCGTATCGATGCCGGGTGACATTGCATCGCAGCAGGCCCCGGAGAAGTCGATCGAGCACGCCCTGGTCACCTCGCGGCCGACGGTACGGCCCGGTGACGGGGAGATCGAGAAGCTCTGCCGGATGGTCGACGAGGCGAAACGCGTGACCTTGTTCTGCGGCAGCGGCACGGCGGGCGCCCACGCCGAGGTGATGGAGTTCGCCGAACGGGTGAAGGCCCCGGTCGGGCACGCACTGCGCGGCAAGGAATGGATCCAGTACGACAACCCGTACGACGTCGGCATGAGTGGACTGCTCGGATACGGTGCCGCCTACGAGGCAACCAACGAGTGCGATCTCCTCATCCTGCTCGGCACCGACTTCCCGTACAATGCCTTCCTCCCCAACGACGTGAAGATCGTCCAGGTAGATGTGCGCCCGGAGCACCTCGGCCGACGCTCCAAGCTGGATCTGGCGGTCTGGGGCGATGTCCGTGAGACGCTGCGCTGTCTGACCCCGCGGGTCAAGGCCAAGGCCGACCGAAAGTTCCTCGACCGGATGCTGAAGAAGCACGCCGACGCACTTGAGGGCGTGGTCAAGGCGTACACCCGGAAGGTCGAGAAGCACATCCCGATCCACCCGGAGTACGTGGCCTCGGTGCTGGACGATCTGGCCGACGACGACGCCGTGTTCACCGTCGACACCGGGATGTGCAATGTCTGGGCCGCCCGCTATCTCTCTCCCAACGGCAAACGCCGCGTCATCGGTTCGTTCAGCCACGGCTCGATGGCCAACGCGCTGCCGCAGGCCATCGGCGCCCAGTTCATCGACCGGAACCGGCAGGTGGTGTCGATGTCCGGCGACGGCGGATTCACCATGCTGATGGGGGACTTCCTCACCCTGGTGCAGTACGACCTGCCGGTGAAGGTTGTACTGTTCAACAACTCCTCGCTCAGTATGGTCGAGTTGGAGATGCTGGTCGCCGGCCTGCCGTCGTTCGGTACGACGAACAAGAACCCGGACTTCGCGGCGATCGCCCGGGCCGCAGGGGCGTACGGCGTACGGGTGGAGAAGCCCAAGCAGCTCGAAAGTGCCCTCAAGGATGCCTTCAAGCACAAGGGCCCGGCGCTCGTCGATGTCGTCACCGACCCCAATGCACTCTCCATCCCGCCGAAGATCAGCGCGGAAATGGTGACCGGCTTCGCGCTCTCCGCCAGCAAGATCGTGCTGGACGGGGGAGTCGGCCGGATGGTCCAGATGGCCCGCTCCAACCTGCGGAACGTGCCCCGCCCCTGAACGGAGCCGAACGGCGGGGTGGGGCGGGACCTTGCGCCGGCCCTGGCCGGGACCCCAGGGGGCCTCGCCGGGACTTCTCTCCGGGACTTCCCTCCGGCGCCGGACGGTGCCTCAGGCCGGGGTCAGCCGCACCGTCAGGATCTGGAACGGCCGCAGTGACAGAACGAGGCCGTGCTCATCGGTGTCCGCCTCATGCAGCGGCCGTTCCAGCAGGTCGGTGATCCGGGCCCGTACGACGGGGAATCCGGCCCGCAGCGTCGTCTCGGCGCGCCCGCCCGCCGACTCGTACAGCCGCACGATCACATCGCCGCTGCGGTCCTCGGCGAGCTTCACCGCCTCCACCGTGACCGCCGGATGTCCGGTGCTGATCAGAGACGGCAGGGCCGGTGCCAAGGCCGCCCGCAACGGCAGGTTGAGCGCCAGCCCCTCCCGTACCGCGTCCGTGACCTCGCCGCCCGGCGCCAGCGCGTACCTGAACCGGTGTGTACCGAGGTCGGTCTCCGGGTCCGGGCTGTGCGGGGCGCGCAGCAGCGTCAGCCGTACAGTCGTGCCGAGGCCCGCACCGTGCGGGGTCCGCGTCACCTCGTGCCCGTACGTGGAGTCGTTGAGCAATGTGATGCCGTATCCCGGCTCGGCGACCCGAAGCCAGCGATGGGCGCAGATCTCGAATTGGGCCGCGTCCCAGCTGGTGTTGTCGTGCGTGGGGCGGTGGACGTGCCCGAACTGGATCTCGGCCGTGGACCGTTCGGCGTGCACGTCGAGTGGGAACGACGCCTTGAGGACCTTCTCCGACTCCTGCCAGTCCACCTCGGTGTCGATGTCGATCCGCCGACTGCCCGCGGTCAGACGGATCTCCTGCACGATGCGCGATGCTCCGAACGACCGCTTCACACGGACAGCGGCCCGCAATGGCCCCTCTTCGATCAGTTCGACGGAGTCGGCGTCGGTGAGATCGGTACGGGTGCGGCGGTAGTGCCGGTCGATGTCCCAGGCGTCCCAGTGATTGGGGTGATCCGGATGCAGCTGGAGGAGGTTGGCCCGGTGACCGGGGGCGAGGACCTCTCGCCCCGCGCCGAGATCGCGGACTGCGGCGATCAGCCCGTCGCCGTCCACCACGACCCGCAGCAGTCCGTTGTCGAGCACGAAGCCCTCGCCCCCCGAACCGGTCGTCGGCACGCCCGCGGAACGGGGCGCCGGCTCGCCCGCGGACCCGGCCACCGTGACCGCGTGCTCCGGAACCGCCGAGCCGTCCAGCAGACCGGCACCCAGCCCGGGTGTCTCGGCCAGCACCGCCGTACGCCCGCCGCCCAGTGGCTGCACTTGCGCGCCGGAGGGCAGCACTGCGCTCGCCTCCGCGTCCAGTTCGACCACCTGACTGCGGTGATACGGGGAGGAGTTGAGCGTCACCAAACCTGCGGCATTACCCAGCGCCGCCACCGCGTCCGCCACCAGGTCGGCCAGCTCCTGCCGTACTCGTTCGTAGGTCTCGCGGGCCTCCCGGTGCACCCAGGCGATCGACGAGCCCGGCAGGATGTCATGGAACTGATGCAGCAGCACTGTTTTCCACAGCCGGTCCAGCGTCTCGTACGGATAGGGGTGGCCGGGAGTCCGCAGTGCCGCTGTCGTCGCCCACAACTCGGCCTCGCGGAGCAGGTGTTCGCTGCGGCGGTTGCCCTGCTTGGTCTTGGCCTGGGTGGTGTACGTGGCCCGGTGCAGCTCCAGGTAGAGCTCGCCCGACCACACGGGTGCCTGTGGCCCGTACTCCTCCTCGGCCGCCGCGAAGAACGCCGACGGCCTCTCGATCTCGACCCGCGGCGAACCCTCCAGATCCCTGAGCCTGCGTGCCTTCTCCAGCATCTCGCGGGTCGGACCGCCCCCGCCGTCGCCCCAGCCGAACGGGACGAGGGAGCGGGTCGCCAGCCCCTTTTCCGTGAAGTTCCTTTCTGCATAGGAGAGTTCGCGGCCGTGGAATTGCGCGTTGTAGGTGTCCACGGGTGGGAAGTGGGTGAAGACCCTGGTCCCGTCGATGCCCTCCCACCAGAAGGTGTGATGTGGCATTTTATTGCTCTGGTTCCAGGACAGTTTCTGTGTCAGGAACCATTTCACCCCCGCCAGTCGAGCCAGCTGCGGGAAGGCGGCCGTGTATCCGAAGGAGTCCGGCAGCCAGATCTCCTCCGTCTCCACCCCCAGCTCCTGCTCGAAGAACCGCTTGCCGTGCACGATCTGCCGGGCAAGCGCCTCACCGCCCGGCATATTGGCATCGGACTCCACCCACATCGACCCCACCGGCGCCCACTGGCCGTCCGCGACGGCCTGCTTGATCCGCTCCCAGATGTGCGGCTGACGCTCCTTCATCCAGGCGTACTGCTGGGCCTGCGACGCGGCGAAGACGAGCTCCGGATAGTCCTGGGCCAGCGCGGTGACATTGGCGAAGGTGCGCGAGGCCTTGCGCACCGTCTCGCGCAGCGGCCACAGCCAGGCCGAGTCGATGTGCGCATGCCCGGCGGCCGAGATCCGGTGTGCGCTCGCGGACGCCGGGCGGGACAGCGCGTCGGCCAGCTCGTCCCGGCCGGCTCGCGCCGTGCCCACCACATCGTGCAGATCCAGCGCGTCGAGCATGCGCTCCAGCGCTCGCAGGATCTCGTGCCGCCGAGAACGGTCGACGGGCAGTTCCCGCATCAGCTCGGAAAGCACCTCGATGTCCAGAACGAGATGCCAGACCTCCTCGTCCAGCACGGCCAGGTCCGCCGAGGCGAACCGGTACAGGGGCCGGTCGCCCGCCGTCAGTACGTCCCCGAGCCGCGTCGGCGCGAAGCCGTGCTCCAGCACCGCCGGGTTGGCCGCCGCCTCCAGGAGCAGCGAGACCGGCTCACCGCCCGCCGCCGGGGACGCGACCGTCAGATGCCGATTGCGCGGATGGATGCCCTTGAGCGGGACGCCCGTTGCGTCGTACAGCATCCCCTCGGCCTGGAAGCCGGGCCCTTGACCGGAGAAGCCCGGGTCGACGATCACCTCGACCCGCCGCCCCGCCCAGTCCTCGGGCACCGTGCCATCCAGTCGGAACCAGCTGGTGGACCACGGTTTCCCCCACTCCGTGCCCGTGCTGAACGGTTCGTACGTTCCCTCCAGTGCCTGATCCACCGGTACGGGTTCGCCGGGGATGTGCCGGACGGAGAGGGTGAGCGGGGTCCGGGCCGGGTACTGGGCGGGGCGGATGAACTGGTGAAGGGCCCTTTCGAGGCGGTCCTCCACCAGGGTGCGGTCGTCGTGCATCACGGCTCCTCGGGGTCGGCGCCTTGAGGGCGTCCATGGTTCCACTTCCCCGACAGCACAACCGGAACCCCTGCGGGCGGCGCGACGGGGTGATGGTTGATCAACTGGCCCTGCACACACCCTTGGCGGCTTCAAAACAATGTGACATATTACTGTCGTGTTCATGAGACAGCCCCTGGATGTCGTAATCGTCGGGGCCGGAGTGGTCGGTGCCGCCTGCGCCTACTACGCCTCCCGGTCCGGACTGTCCGTAGCCGTCGTCGACCGAGGGCCGGTCGCCGGAGGCACCACCGGAGCCGGGGAGGGCAACCTCCTGGTCTCCGACAAAGTGCCAGGACCCGAACTCGAACTGGCTCTGCTCTCCGCCTCCTTGTGGCGCCGACTGTCGGAAGAACTTTCTTCGGACATCGAGTACGAGACCAAGGGCGGCCTGGTCGTGGCGGCGTCCGAGGAATCCCTGACCACCCTGTCCACGACGGCCGCCGCCCAGCGGGGAGCCGGAGTCGAGGCATGCCACGTCACATCCGACCGGCTCCGCGACCTCGAGCCCCACCTCGCACCGCACCTCGCCGGAGGCTGCCACTACCCGCAGGACGCTCAAGTCCAACCAGCCCTGGCCGCTGCCGAGTTGTTACGCACAGCCAACCGCGCCGGGGCTCTTCTCTGTCCGGGGGAGGAGGTCGTCGGGATACTCAGGGACCGGGATGGTGCGGTACGCGGGGTGCGTACCGCGCGGAGTGAACTGCGTGCCCCGGTGGTCGTCAACGCGGCGGGCACCTGGGGTGGTGACCTGGCCGCACTGGCCGGCGTGGACCTGCCGGTCCTGCCGCGCAGGGGGTTCGTGCTCGTCACCGAGCCGTTGCCGCGGCTGATCCGGCACAAGGTCTATGCCGCGGAGTACGTGGCAGATGTGTCGAGCGGGTCCGCGGCGCTGCAGACGTCGCCCGTGGTGGAGGGAACCCCGTCGGGGCCGGTGCTGATCGGAGCAAGCCGCGAACGGGTCGGCTTCGACCGGACGTTGTCGGTTCCGGTGATCGCCCGACTGGCCTCCCAGGCCGCCGCTCTCTTCCCCGTACTGGCGGATGTGCGGGTGATGCGCGCCTACCACGGGTTCCGTCCCTACCTGCCCGATCATCTGCCGGCGATCGGCCCGGACCCCCGGGTGCCAGGCCTCTTCCACGCCTGCGGCCATGAAGGAGCCGGGATCGGGCTGGCCCCCGTGACCGGACTGCTGATCGCCGACGCGATCGCCGGGCGGCAGCCGGCACTCGATCTCGGACCGTTCGCCCCGGACCGGTTCGACACCGCGTGCAATGTCACATGACTGCGGAGGGGACTCGTGTGCCCCAGGAGAGGACCCAGTGAGACGTACCCGTGCACGTACCCCGGCCGAGCTCGTTGCGGCGCGACCCGAACCGGAATTCCAGCTGACCTTCGACGGGCGCCCGATCCGCGCACTGCCGGGCCAGAGCATCGCCGCCGCTCTCTGGTCGGCGGGCATCCTGACCTGGCGCACCACTCGGGTCCACGGCCGACCGCGGGGAGCCTTCTGCGGCATCGGCGCCTGCTACGACTGCCTGGCCACGGTCAACGGCCGGCCGAACCTGCGCGCATGCCTGCTTCCCGCACGCCCCGGAGACGCCATCACCACACAGGAGGGCGACGGGCATGCCGCACTCGACAGATGAACGCCGCCCGCGGGACGTGGACTGCGCCGAACTCACCGTGGTGGGCGCGGGACCGGCCGGCTTGGCCGCCGCCGTCACCGCGGCCGATCACGGGCTCGACGTGGTTCTGCTGGACTCGGCCGTCACGCCCGGTGGGCAGTACTACCGGAGCCCGCCCGGTGGGCTCGGTGCGACCCGGCCCGGCGCCCTTCACCACGGCTGGCCCGTCTTCGCCGAACTCTCCGCACGACTTGCCGCGCACCGCGACTCCGGCGTGATCCGTCACCTTTCCAACCACCAGGTGTGGACTGTCGAACGAGCCGGTGAAGGCGACTGGATCCTGCACGCCGTCACCGGAGCCGAAGAGGATCACCGTTCCGCTGTCCGGGCCCGTCGGCTGTTGCTGGCGACGGGTGCCCATGAGCGGCAACTTCCCTTCCCCGGCTGGACACTTCCGGGCGTGGTGAGCGCGGCCGGAGCCCAGGCCATGCTCAAGTCCGGCCTGGTGCTGCCCGGCCGCCGGATCGTGGTCGCGGGGAGCGGCCCGCTTCTGCAGGCCGTCGCCCTCTCGCTGACGCGTGCAGGCGCGAGCGTTCCCGCACTGATCGAAGCGTCCGGTTACGGGGCGTACGCGCGCGCTCCCCGGGTACTGGCCGCCAACCCCGGCAAGATGGCGGAAGGGGTCCGGTACGGGGCGGCACTGACCGGCGCCGGAGTCCGAGTGCTGACGCACCGGGCAGTCACCGACGTGCACGGCGACGGCCGGGTGGAGGCGGTGACCGTCAGCCGGGTGGACCGCCGGTGGTGTCCCGTGCCGGGGACCGGCCGCAAGATCGCCTGCGATGCCCTCGCCGTCGGACACGGGCTCGTTCCTCAGCTGGAACTCGCCATGGCGGCGGGCTGCGGTACGCGCTTGTGCGTGGACGGTACGCATGCCGTCACCCTCGACGAGCAGCTGCGGACCACCGTGCCGGGCGTCTGGGCAGCGGGAGAGACCGGCGGTATCGGTGGCGTTGAACTCGCCCTATATGAAGGCGAATTGGCTGCACTGTCGGTCATCGGCGAGATGCGGGGCGGGGTGGATCGGGCAGCGGCGCGCAGAGCAGCCGCTCTGCGTCGTTCCCGACGCCGTCTGCGGGCCTTTTCCGCCTTGATGGGTGCCGTGCACCGGCCGGGAGCGGGGTGGAGCGAATGGCTGACCGGCGACACGGAGGTCTGTCGTTGCGAAGAAGTCACCGCGGGCCGGATCCGTACCGCGTGCGAGGAGCTCGGAGCCGGTGACACCAGGACCGTCAAACTGCTCACCCGGGCCGGAATGGGGTGGTGCCAGGGCCGGACCTGCGGATTCGCGGTCCGCGAACTGGCCGACGCGCACGGCGGCGGACGCAGCGCCGGTGAAGAGCCGAGCGGCCCCGACCGGCGCCCGCTGGCCTGCCCGGTAAGGCTGTCCACGCTCTCCGACCTGGCCGACCCCGGATAGACCCGCAGCCAATCCCCCGACACTCCCCGACACGCCTCGGCCGCGCCTCGGTACTGCGCGCCGTCAGCCGCTGCCCACGCTTCCCCCCACACCGTGAATGTCACACCTCGAATGTCACACCTCTCAAGGAGCCACGATGCAGACGAACGCCCACCCGCGCAACCAGCCCTGGCACGGTGTCATGGTCGCCACACCGCTGACCCTGCGCGATGACTGCACGATCGACTACGACGCCTATGCCGAGCACGTCCAGCAGCTCATCGCAGCGGGTTGCGACGGTGTCGTGCCCAACGGGTCACTGGGGGAGTACCAGACCCTGACCGACAGCGAACGCGAGCAGGTGGTCCGGGTCGCGGTCGAGGCGGCAGGCGACGGCAGCCGCGTCATGCCGGGCGTTTCCGCCTACGGCAGCGCGGAGTCACGGCGCTGGGCGGAACAAGCGGCAGAGGCGGGCGCCGGTTCCGTACTGCTCCTGCCGCCCAACGGCTACCGCTGCGAGGACGCGGCGGTCCGGGCCCACTACGCCGATGTGGCCGAAGTCGGGGTTCCGGTCGTCGCGTACAACAACCCGTACGACACCAAGGTGGATCTGGCACCGAGCCTGCTCGCCGCTCTCCACCAGGATGGCAGCATCGTGGCGGTCAAGGAGTTCAGCGGCGATGTCCGAAGGGCCTACGAGATCGCCGAACAGGCACCCGGCCTCGACCTGCTCGTGGGCGCCGACGACGTCCTCCTGGAACTGGCACTCGCCGGCGCCGTCGGCTGGATCGCCGGTTGCCCGAACATGTTGCCGTCCTGCTGTGTCGAGCTGTACCGGGCCGCTGTGACGGGTGACATGGCAAGCGCCCTGCCTCTGTACCGGGAGCTGCATCCGCTGCTGCGGTGGGACTCGAAGCCGGAGTTCGTCCAGGCCATCAAGACATCCATGGACGTTGTCGGACGCCATGGCGGCCGTACCCGTCCGCCACGTCTTCCCCTGCCCGCCGACGACGAGGCCGCCGTACGTGCCGTGACGGAGAAGGTACTGGCAGCGGGCCTCGGCTGAGCGCCGTGCCGCCGTCGCACGTCCGGTCAGTGCCCAACCCAGCCCGTTCCTTCCGTCCTTTCCGTTCTTCGTGTTCGTCGTGACGAACCAGGGGGAGCCTTGCAGACACGTCACATCTTCCATGCGGTCGACTCACACACCGAGGGCATGCCCACCCGTGTCATCACCGGCGGCATCGGCGCCATTCCCGGTGCCACGATGGCCGAACGGCGCACGTACTTCCAGAAACACCGGGACGCCGTGCGGACCCTGCTCATGTACGAACCGCGCGGCCATGCTTCCATGAGCGGCGCGATCCTTCAGCCACCCACCCGGCCCGACGCGGACTTCGGCGTCCTCTTCATAGAGGTTTCCGGCTATCTGCCGATGTGCGGGCACGGCACCATCGGGGTCGCGACCGTTCTGGTGGAGACCGGCATGGTCGAGGTCACCGAACCCGTCACCACCGTACGGCTGGACACGCCGGCCGGACTCGTCAGCGTCGACGTCCGGGTGGAGGACGGCGCGGCCACCGCTGTCACCCTGACCAACGTTCCCGCGTTCAGCGTCGCACTCGACCGGACGATGGACGTACCCGGCTACGGACCGGTCCGCTACGACCTCGCCTACGGCGGAAACTTCTACGCGATGGTGCGGCTGTCCGACCTCGGGCTGCCCTTCGACCGGGCGCGCAAGAACGACATCCTGGCGGCCGGACTCGCTCTGATGGACGCGGTCAACGCCGCTGACCGGCCCGTTCACCCAGAAGAGCCCGACATCCACGGCCTCAAGCACGTGCAGTTCATCGCACCCGGTTCCGATGCCCGCCACTCCCGACATGCGATGGCCATCCACCCCGGCTGGTTCGACCGGTCGCCCTGCGGAACCGGCACCTCGGCACGCATGGCCCAACTGCACGCACGCGGTGAACTTCCCCTGGACACCGACTTCGTGAACGAGTCCTTCATCGGAACGTCGTTCACCGGGCGTCTCGTCGAGAAGACCACCGTGGGCGGGCTGCCCGCCGTCGTCCCAACCGTCACCGGCCGTGCCTGGATCACCGGTACCGCACAATTCTTCCTGAACCCGTCCGACCCCTTCCCCGAAGGATTCCTGCTGTGAACCTGCCCCTGCTCGGCGCCGACGACATCGAGGCCCTGGGACCGACCGGAGCCCTGCACGCTCTGGAGGCGGCGCTGAGCGGGGGACTCGATCCGGAGACCTCCCCGGCCCGGCACCATGTCACAGTGCCCGGCGGAGAACTGCTGATCATGCCCGCCACCACCCAGCAGGTGACCGGAGTGAAGATCGCCGGAGTCGCCCCCGACAACCCGGCACGCGGCCTGCCACGGATCACCGGAAGCTATCTGCTGCTCGACGGCCCCACCCTGCTGCCGCTCGCCCTGCTCGACGGGGCCGCGCTCACCACACTGCGCACACCGGCAGTTTCCGCACTCGCGATCCGCCACCTCACCCCGCCCCTCCTGCGCCATCTGGTGCTGTTCGGAACCGGCCCCCAGGCGTACGGACACCTTGCCGCGGTGCTCGCGGAACGGCACGTCGAACGGGTCACCGTGATCGGCCGTACCCCGCACCGGGCCGCCGCGCTGGTCGAGCACGCGCGTCAATGCGGCGTGGACGCCCGTGCGGGTGGGGCCAACGGGGCCGAGGAGGTTGCCACCGCCGATCTGGTGCTCTGCTGCACCACGTCCGCCACTCCGCTGTTCGACGGCACGCTCGTGCCGGACGGGGCGACAGTCGTCGCGGTCGGCTCGCACACCCCGGACGCCCGGGAGGTCGACACGGCTCTGGTGTCACGTTCCACCGTGATCGTCGAATCGAGGACGGCAGCCCTGTCGGAGGCGGGCGATCTGTTGATTCCGGTGGCGGAAGGGGCCTTCGGAGCCGAGGACATCGCCGGCAACCTCGCCGACCTGGTGACCGGTCGGATCCTCGGTGAGAAGCCGACTGCCTTCGAGCGCCCCCGGTTCTTCAAAAGCGTCGGAATGGGCTGGGAAGACCTCGCGGTCGCCGCGGCGGTGCACCGGAAGTCGGCGCCCTGACCGAGCTGCCCACAGGTCAGGGAACGACGACGGGCCCGAGTGGAAACGTGACATTGTATTCTGAGGGCCCGTACGGCGTTGGAGGAACAAACATGGCCCGCCTGTCGACGCTCAATGTCATCTCGGCGCAGGAGCACTTGCGCGACCAGGTGGCGAACGCCCTCAGGGCGGCCCTGATCGCCGGGGAGCTCCGTCCGGGCATGATCTACTCCGCCCCCGCGCTCGCTGCCGAATTCGGGGTGTCCGCCACCCCGGTCCGCGAGGCCATGCTCGACCTGGCGCGTGAGGGCCTGGTCGAAGCGGTCCGCAACAAGGGCTTCCGGATAACCGAGTTGACCGAACAGGACCTCGACGACTTCACCGAACTCCGCGCCATGATCGAGGTACCCACTGTCGGCCGCATCGCCCGGATGGGCAAGGTCAGGGAGCTGAAGGCGCTTCGGCCGCTCGCCCTGGCGATCGTCGCCGCTGCAGCCGAGCACGACATCATCGGTTATCTGGAGGCCGACCGCCGTTTCCATCTCGAACTGCTCGGTCTGGCGGGCAACCGCAGGTTGGTGGAGGAAGTCGGCAACCTGCGCAAGCGATCACGCCTCTTCGGACTGAACCGGCTCGACGCAACGGGTCAGTTGACCGTCTCGGCCGAGGAGCATGTCCAACTGCTCGACCTCGTGATCGCCGGTGACGCCCAGCGCGCCGAGGCCTGCATGCTGGCCCATATGTCACATGTCAGATCGATATGGGCCGAGGGGGACGGCGACGACGCGGGCGCCGGAGGCACCCGGGGCAGAAGCGCGTCGCTGCCGGTCGCAGAGGCCTGACCCACCGGTTTCGTCCCGGAGCCCCAAGCGGCACTCCGCCCCCCGTTCTTCACCGGCCGCCCCCCCGCCCCCCGCGCGGGGGGCGGCCGCCGAAGTGGGCCGGTCGGCTCAACTGTCCAGCAGGGCGGCCATCCACTCCTCGATTCCGTCGGCGGTGCGCGGCAGCGCGGACGACATGAGGCGGGCGCCGTCGGCCGTGATCACGAGGTCGTCCTCGATCCGCACTCCGATTCCGCGCAGCGACCGGGGCAGCGTCTCGTCGTCGGGCTGGAGATAGAGCCCCGGTTCCACGGTCAGTACCTGGCCGACTTCCAGGCGCCCGTCCAGATAACGGTCGGCGCGTGCCTGGGCACAGTCGTGAAGGTCCATGCCAAGCATGTGACCGCTGCTGCAGAGCGTGTACCGGCGGTAGAAACCGTTGTCGGCGTCGAGCGCCTCATCGGCGGACATTCGCAACACGCCCCATTCGCACAGCCCTTCGGCGATGACCCGCATGGCCGCCAGGTGGAAGTCACGGAACCGTGCCCCGGGGCGCAGGGCCGCGATGCCCGCTTCCTGTGCGGCGAGCACCAGCTCGTAGACGCTGCGCTGTACGGGGGAGAAGCGGCCGGACAGCGGCAGGGTACGGGTGATGTCGGCCGTGTAGAGCGAATCGGTCTCCACCCCGGCGTCCAACAGCAGCAACTGGTCGCGTTCCAGGGGGCCGTCATTGCGGATCCAGTGCAGGACACAGGCGTGCGCCCCGGCTGCGGCTATCGTGGAGTACCCCGGACCATTGCCTTCCAGCCGGGCCCGCAGATCGAAGACGCCCTCTATCCAGCGTTCACCGCGCGGGTGCCGCAGCGCCTGCGGAAGGCTCCGTACCACATCCTCGAATCCTGTCACCGTCGCATCGACGGCTTGCTGCAACTGGCTGATCTCCCACGGGTCCTTGACCAGTCGAAGCTCACTGAGCACCGCTTCCGGTCCCGTCGGCACCGACCGTCGGCGCTGGAGCGAGCGGCAGGGACGCAGGAGTTCGTCAACGGAAGGGTCCACCCCTCCCAGTACCCGTACCGGTGGCTGTGGCCCGGTCAGCAGCTTCTCCCATGCGTCCAGGTGTGCACAGCGGATGCCGGTCATCCGGGCGGCTTCCTCCAGATCGGGTCTGCGCCCGACCCAGAACTCCCCGTATCTGCGGTCGCGGTAGAACTCGTGGCCCGTGCGAGGTGACCGGGGCCGCAGATACAGCACCGCCTCGTGCCGCTCGTCGCCGTCGGGTTCCAGGACGAGGACGTGTCCGGCCTGGTCCTCGCCGGTGAGGCCGGTGAGCCAGGCGTAGCCGGTGTGCGGACGGAAGCGATGGTCCGTGTCGTTGGAGCGGACTGCGAGCGCGCCCGCCGGGACGACGAGGCGCTCGCCCGGGAAGCGGGCGGCGAACCGGGCACGGCGGGCCGGGGTTACGTCGTATGAGGGGACGCGGATGTCCGCAGGCAGCGGGGTATCCGTCCACGCCGCGCTCATGAAGGCGTCCAGTGCGGGCGACACCGGCAGGTCATGGCTGCCGGTGCGGGGCGCGGAGAGGGAATGGGGCACGGGCATTGCTCCTCAGGGGTCTGTCTGCGCTCTGTCGTGGCACAACGGCTTGGCGGTCAGTAATCCGAAGCCTGCGGCCGGTGTGTACGCGGGGTGCCGCTGAAATCCGGTGTCACGGCGCGGAGTTGTCGCCGAGATGAATGTTGCGAAAAGACTTCCGAAGGACATGTGACATGTGCCATTGTACAGCGCGCGGACGGATAGGTCGTGTTCATGTCACGACGTGCGCCGGCCCACCCTTCGCGTATTCCCCCACAGCCGTGCACTGTTGCGCGGCAACACTCCGCTGGGAGGCGGCACGTGAAGAACCGAACGGTTCGACAGAGATTCACCGGACTGTCCACTGTGGTGCTGGCGGCATGCCTGGGAACGGGCCTGCTCTCCGCACCCAGCCAGGCCGTCGAGCGACACCCCACCGCATCGACAGCAACCGCGGCGACCGGTCACACCCCGACCGCCGACGCCGAATCGGCGCGGCCGGGAAGCGGTCCCGCAGAGCCGGGCGGGCCCGCCGCCGAGGCGCTGACCGCACCCTCCGACGACGCTGACCACGTCAGTCGTAAAGCCTTGAAGGCCGCCGACCGGCCGCCGTTGTCCGCATCCAAGGACGCACTCAGGCGGGACTACGACGACCCGAGCACAGCCCTCCCGAGCCATTTGGCACCCTCGATGAAGGCCAAGGCCCGAGCGCGGGCCAAGGCCGCCGTCGGGGCCTCGGCCGCGTGCAATGTCAGCGACTTCACCAGCCGTACCGGAACCGCCCTGGTGGAGCAGGTCAAGTCATCGACGACCGCCTGTGTGAACACACTGTTCCGGGTCAAGGGCAACGACGGCTATCTGGCCTTCCGTGAAGAGCAGATGGTCACCATCGCCAACGCCATGCGCGACGGGTCGGCCGCCTATCCCGGCGACAGCAGTACCGGCATGCCCCAGCTGGTTCTCTATCTCCGAGCCGGCTACTACGTGCAGTTCTACGACCCCGACACCGTGGGCAGCTACGGGCCGCAGCTGCGTACGGCCATCCAGGGCGCGCTCGACGCGTTCTTCGCCTCCTCGCACGCCTTCGACGTCACTGACGCCAACGGGGAGACCCTGTCCGAGGCTGTCATATTGATTGACAGCGCCGTAGAGAACGCCCGCTACCTGTCTGTCGTCAAGCGACTGCTGGCCGACTACGACTCCTCGTACAACAGCTCCTGGTACATGGTGAATGCCGTGAACAGCGTGTACACGGTGTTCTTCCGCGGTCACCAGGTGCCGGAGTTCATCGCCGCGGTGGAGGCCGACCCCAGCCCGCTGGACGCCCTCAGCGACTTCGCGTCGCGCCATCTCGACCTGCTGGGCACCAAGCAGTCGTTCCTCGCTTCCAACGCGGGACTTGAGCTCGGCCGCTTCCTCAAGGAAGACTCCCTGCGCCCCAAGGCAAGCCCGTTGGCCGCCGGACTGCTCGGCAAGAGCTCCATCACCGGCCCCACCGCCCCGCTCTGGGTCGGCGTGGCGCAGATGGTCGAGGCCTACGACAAGGCGAACTGCTCGTACTACGGCACCTGCGACCTCGCCCAGCGTCTGAAGAGTGCGGTCCTCCCTGTCAGGCACACGTGCAGCGACAGCATCCGCGTCCTGGCGCAGCAGATGTCCACTGAGGACCTCGACGCGAGCTGCACCAGTCTGCGCAACCAGGATGCCTACTTCCACGACGTCGCCCGAGACAACGGTCCGGTCGACGGCGACCGCAACACCACCATCGAGGTCGTGGTCTTCGACTCCAGCAGGGACTACCAGACCTACGCCGGCGCGATCTACGGCATCAACACGAACAACGGCGGCATGTACCTGGAAGGTGATCCCACCGCGGCCGGGAACCAGCCCCGGTTCATCGCGTACGAGGCCGAGTGGGTCCGCCCCGAGTTCCAGATCTGGAATCTGAACCACGAATACACGCACTACCTCGACGGCCGCTTCAACATGCATGGCGACTTCGAGGACGGACTGACCACGCCGACCGTCTGGTGGGTCGAGGGCTTTGCGGAGTACGTCTCCTACTCGTATCGCAAGGTCAACTACGACGACGCCGCCGCCCAGGCCGCAAACCACACCTACACCCTGCGGGCCCTGTTCGACACCACCTACGAGAACGCCGACCAGACCCGAATCTACAACTGGGGTTATCTGGCCGTCCGTTACATGCTGGAGTCCCACCGCGCGGACATCGACACGCTCCTCGGCCTCTACCGCAAGGGTGACTGGGAAGGTGCCCGCACCCTGCTCACATCGACCATCGGCGACCGTTACGAAGCCGACTGGAACACCTGGCTGACCGCCTGCGCGGCCGGCAGCTGCGGCGGCGAAACGCCCACGGAGCCCGCGCCCGAGTGCACCGGGAGCGACACCAGGGAGCTGGGCCAGGACTGCAAGCGCAGCGGGCTGACCCACACCCGGGACAACTACACCTACCTGTACATATACGTTCCGGCGGACACCGCGCAGCTGAAGATCACCGCTTCGGGCGGCACCGGCGATGCCGACCTCTACTACAACGCGAATGGCTGGGCGACCACCGGCAGTTACACCGATCGGGCCGTCGGTTCCGGCAACGAGCACACGCTGACCATCGACCACCCCGCAGCCGGATACAACTACATCAGCCTTCACGGAGTCGAAGACTTCGACGGCGTGACCGTCTCCACCAAGTACTGAGCGCCATACTGAGTGCCTTCGGTCACACGACAACGGCCGGCCGGCAGAGCGGTGGTCCCGCTCCGTCGGCCGGCCGGCTGTACGCTACGTCGGCGGCTCACAGCAGCCGTAGCGTGCCGGGGGTCGTTTCGTTCGTCAGGGTCTCCACGAGCAGGTCGAACAGCGTCGGTCCCCGCCCGGCCCGGGCGTCGTCGAGCCGCTGCTGGACCGCGGGTCTGTTGCTGGGGTGCACCCGGCTCAGGCTCTGCCGCAGATAGCGAGCCGTCTCCTCATGGCCCAGGGCCTGCGCGGAGAGAGCGTGGTCCCGCCATTCGAAGACGAAGGCGCCGTCGTCCGGAGTGCCCATCCCGCCGGCGAGACAGTCCGCGAGGGCGTCGAAGTTGCGGCCGAAGTATCCGCCGGGGCCGTTCACGGCCTCGCCGATCACTTTCCAGAACTGCTCCAGGCCGGTGACCCGGGAGCCGTCGATCACATAGGTCACGGTCATGGGGGGAGGGTACAAGTGCGGCAACTGCCACCAGTCCGTGATCCGCGCCGCAGGTGGGGGGCTACGGCGCGGATCGGCTCGGAGGGTCGGGCTTCAGCAGCCCTGGTCGATCAGATCGAACGTGGCGTAGTGGTCGCTGGTGTAGTAGTCCTCCCGCACCTCTTCATTTGTGACGATCCGACGTGCGCCGCGGGTCGAGGAGCCGGGAGTGATGACGGTGTACTCGTGGTAGTAGCCGGTGCTCCGGCTGGGCAGGACGCCTTCACGGTTCTGGAAGACGGTGCCGTCCTGCGAGTAGGGGAACGGGCCGCCCGCTTCGATCAGGTCGAGCGTGTCGTGCGCCTGGGCGGGCAGTGCCGAGTAACAGATGCTGCCGACCGAGGTGGTGGCGGCCGTGGCCGTCGTGGTGACCGGGCCGCCGACGAAGAGGACGGATAGGAGGGCGGCTGCGCCACCGAGCGTGGTGATCCGTGGGGGGATTCGCATAGTCACCATGATGACGCGCGTAGACATGGTCCCGTCAACGCCAACCGATGTGAATTTTCCGGAAGTTGACCAACGGGGAGCAAGGGTGACATCGATGTTTCCGCCGACCCGGACCATGCCACCCATTCGCTGTTCACTTATTGATGAGTCGACAAGCGTGACGGCCCGTCTGCGGGGCATGCATCCCCGTGAAGACGTTCGATGAGCAGTCGAGAAGGGGGCGATTCACTGTGCGGGCGGGGGAAACGATGGCGCGTCAGGGAGATGCCGATTCCATGGCGGACGGGGCGGCGCACGAGCCGGGGGCACATGGGCAGCAGCCGGTCCGGCTGCATCGCAGACTGGTCCACACCGATCTGGCGGCCGTGAGTGAAGTGCGGCGTGCGTTGAGGGAGTTCCTGCGATACCGATGGCGGGCGGAGCCGGCCGAGGTGGCGGAGCTTCTGCTCAGCGAACTGGTGACCAATGCGCTGATCCACACCAGGCACGGCGCGGTCGTCACGGTGAGCGTGGCGCCCGCCAAATTGCGGGTGGAGGTACGGGACTTCGTATCCGAACTGCCCCCGTCGTACGTACCGAACGCCGACGACGGTACGCACGGCCGGGGGCTGGTGCTGGTGCAGAGTCTCGCGGACGCCTGGGGAGTCAGCGCACGCGCGCTCGGCAAGGTCGTCTGGTTCGAGCTGGACGGCGAAAGGCCCTGACAGCCCGGAGGGGACCGGGCTGTCAGGGCCTTTCGCGGCGGATCAGCCGAACTGCTGCTCCAGATCCTTCAGTTTCCGCTCCAGCGAATCGAGCCGGGGTAGTGCCTGGGTGTCGTCCTCGGCGGTGAGGTCGACGGTGATCGGATCATTCGAGTTCCGGTCCGAGGCGTTGGAGCTCGGACCCGTCACGGCTTGCAGGGATGGCCGGGTGCGCAAGGGCAGTTGTCCCGGCTCGGATATGGCGGGTTCCACGACGGGCTGCGCGGAGCCCGTCGCCGGGGCGATGGCCTGGACGTCCACCTGGGTGCCACCCCGGCCGACCCGGCGCCAGGCCCGGTTCTGCCGGTTCAGTGCCTTGATGTGGGCCCGGTCCAGCTTCTCCTGGTCCTTCCTGCGGAGACGGTTCTGCTCCTTCTCCCGCCGGTCCTCACGTACCTCGTCGACCGCCTCATCCAGGGTGCGTACGCCCTCCAGCAGCATCAGCGACCAGGCGCCGAATGTCTCCCGGGGGGCGCGCAGCCACCGTACGATCCGGATCTGCGGCAGCGGGCGGGGTACCAGCCCCTGCTCGCGCAGCGCGGCCCGGCGGGTCTGCTTCAGCGCTCGGTCGAAGAGCACGGCTGCCGAGAGCGACATCCCCGCGAAGAAGTGCGGGGCGCCCGCGTGGTCGATTCCGCGCGGCGCGTGCACCCAGTTGAACCAGGCGGCCGCACCGGCGAACGTCCATACGAGCAGCCGTGATCCGAGCGCCGCGTCACCGTGGCTGGCCTCGCGCACCGCGAGCACGGAACAGAACATCGCGGCACCGTCGAGGCCGAACGGAACGAGATACTCCCAGCCCCCGGAGAGGCCGAGGTTCTGCTTGCCGAAGCCGACGAGCCCATGGAAGGAGAGTGCGGCGGCGACCGCCGCACAGCAGAACAGCAACACGTACGAGGCGGTCGCGTACAGCGCTTCCTTGCGTCTGCGACGCTCCTCGCTGCGTTCCCAGCTGTCGTCGGCAGCGGAATTGTCAGCCGCGCGCTTGCCGCGTGCGACCACCGCCACCGCCGCCAGGACTCCCACGAGCAGCACGGCGCCCGGAAGCAGCCAATTCAGCGATATGTCGGTCAGTCTCATGCGCGGTCCCTTGCATCGCGTAGGGCATTTCGGGCGCCATGATTGCCGAAACCCCATCACACTCAGGGGGTTTCGGGGCAAGAGAACGCCATTGGGTTGGCAGGGCATACGGATAGCCGGGATCTGATCGAGTATCCGTACACGGCCAGTGATGTGCGTTCGAATAGTACTACCCGCGCGGCGGTGTTGATCAGTGAGTGGGCGTCAGTTTCCGGACACGGTCGGCGTCACAGGTCCGCGGACACGTGACACAGGTGTCCTCGGGACGCAGCGTGTAGAAGAGGCAGCAGCTGGCCCGGTCGCGGGTGGGCAGCGATTCCCCGTTCGGCCCGGTCAGTTCACGGAAGCCCGCCGAGCCGACGTACGGCTTCGTGGTGCCCGGCAAAAGCGCCTCCAGTTCGGCTATCGCCCGCCGCTCCTCGCCGAGCAGATGGGCGATGTACCAGAGGCCCTCGGCGATCTCGTCCGTCGCCATGCCCCACAACGCCCGCCTGCCGCGCCGCATCCGCGGTCCGAAGCCGTCCAGCACCGGGCCGATGTGGTCGGCCACGGCCGCGAGCACCTCGGCCCGCAATGCCGCCTCGTCGGGGACCACCCGGGCGCCCGGCAGTCCGGCCGCCGGATCGTCCGGAAGGCAGGTGAATTCCCGCACGCGGACGGCCAGATGGCCCAGCGCCCGCTGGAACGCCACATCCCCGACGGGGATCCGGGGCACCCGCCGGTGCAGGAACCACGGCACCGTCACCAGCAGACAGGCCGGCCAGGCGTACCGGTGCAGCCCGAAGCCGGCGACCACGTCGGGGCGGGGCTCCTGCCCGTAGTCCCGCAGTATCTGTGCGTGGTCCCAGGCGAGGAAGGCGTCGAGCGCGGCACCACCCGCCGCGAGCTCGTCCGCACCCACCCAGCCGGCACCGCAGGGCGCGGCCTCGCCGTCCGGCAGTACCTCGGCGCGCAGTCCAGGGAACACCTCGGCCAGACGTGTGTACGCGCCCGTCACGGCGGACGCGGTGGTGCCGGGAAGCAGAGTGGGGAGGGTCATGCAGGGACCACCGAATCGCGATCGTTGGCAGGTAAGCCTTACCTTAGCCGAAAGGATCGATGTTTGACCTGCGGCCTGCTCCGCATATCGTGCACAGGGGGCATGGCGCACGCGAGCCGCGCCCACGGCAGGCCGAGGAGGTCCGAGTGGAGCAGGGCAGAGCGCGCGAGCAGGCGCGGCCGTCGTACGCGTCCGCCGCGCCCGCGACGACCCCGACATCCTCCCGGGTGCCCGAACAAGCGTGCGGCGAGCAGGCGCGTGGCGAACAAGTACGCGGTCAGCAGGCGCGCGGCGAGCACACCCACAGTGAGCCGCCCGCCCCACGCGCGGTGGTGCAGCGGCACTCCGTACGCGGCCAGATCCTGGACGCCTTGCGCGCCGCCCTGGTCGACGGTCAGCTGGTCCCGGGGCAGGTGTACTCCGCACCGGTGCTCGGCGCCCGCTTCGGGGTCTCCGCGACCCCGGTGCGCGAGGCGATGCAGCAGCTGGCCATCGAGGGCGCTGTCGAGGTCGTACCGAACCGCGGCTTCAGGGTGTCCGAGCGTGGCCCGCGCGAACTGGCCGAGCTGGCCGAGGTGCGGGCCTTGGTCGAGGTCCCCGTCATGCTGCGGCTGGCCCGCACCGTCCCGCCTGCCCGCTGGTGCGCCCTGCGGCCGCTGGCGGATGCCACCGTGGCGGCCGCCTCCGTGGGTGACCGGGCGAGTTACGCCGAGTCCGACCGGGCCTTTCACCGCGCGGTCCTCGCGCTCTGCGGCAACGAGCAGTTGGTGATGGTCGCCGACGACCTGCACCGCCGCTCCCAGTGGCCTTTGGGGAACAGCCCCGCCACCTGCCGCGCCGACCTGCTCGCCGACGCCGCCGAGCACACCGCCCTGCTCGACGCGCTGATCGCCCAGGACCTGGCCGTCGTGCAGTCGCTCGTACGGGAGCACTTCACCGGCGTTGGAACTGACGTCGAGATCTGACATCGAGAGCCGGCGGCGAGAGTGCTGACGTCGGAGCAGGCGCCGACGGCTGACGCCGCACCGGCCCTCCGGGACTCAGTTCGCCGCCGTCTCCGGAGGCGGGGGGTCCAGATGCGGCGCCAGCCACGTCGGTACGCCCCCGAGCAGCCGGAAGAGCCGACCTGCCTCCGCGCGCAGCCGGGTCGCCGTCTCGGGCTCCGGCTCGGAGTCCGCGAGGGCGATGAGGGCCGGAGCCGTACCGATCAGATAGCCCAGCTCCTCCCTTATCCGCAGGGACTCCGCGAAGCCGTGCCGTGCCTCCGCCAGTTCACCCTCGTGCAGGGAGAGCAGGGCGAGTTGGCGCCAGGTCGAGGAAAGCAGCAGTGCGTCACCCTGGGCGGTGGCACCTGCGTGGGCCCTGCGGTACGCGGCACGCGCGGCCTGCGGCGAGTCGGCGATGTTCTGCGCGATCAGGCCCCGACGGAAGTCCAGCAGCGGGCGGCTGGGCGCGGACGGGGCGAGCAGCGCGGCGGCCCGGCTCAGGGCGACGCTGGCCTCGTCGGCCCGGTCCCGTACGCCCAGGAGCGTCGACGCGTACGCCAGATGGCCACGCTCACAGGCGGCCGCGCCGCGTTCGGTGTCGTCGTGGGCCAGCGCCTCGGCGGTGCGCAGGGCGTCCTCGGCGTCGGTCCAGCCCTGTCCGGTGTACAGGCATCGTTCGATCAGCAGGGCGGTCCGTTGGAGTGCCGCCGCCGGGTCGTTGGCGGCGTCGTGTTCGAGCAGCGCGGCGGCGTCCGTCCAGCAGGCGCGTGACCGCAGCCGCCATACCGCTGTCTGGAGCGGCGGATCGTCATCTGCTGTCGTTCCGGAACCAGACATGGCGGTATGCGCCACATTGCCCTCCCCGAGCGCGCCATCGAGCTGTTGAGTCTGGCCGCATCTCAGCACGGAATGGCACGCCGGGCCAAGGGGTCGGGTCAATGTCAGGTGAAAGAATTCACAAACGACCGGACCGGCCGGAAGCCGTGGCAGGGGCCCGGAAGTCAGCTCATACGCAGGGCGAGGAAGAAATCGAGCTTGTCCTCCAGGCGCGAAAGGTCACGCCCCGTCAACTGCTCGATTCGCCCGACCCGGTAGCGCAAGGTGTTGACGTGCAGATGGAGCCGGGCCGCGCAGCGGGTCCAGGAACCGTCGCAGTCCAGGAACGCCTCCAGCGTCGGGATCAGCTCCGCGCGGTGGCGCCGGTCGTAGTCGCGCAGCGGGTCGAGCAACCGTGCGGTGAACGCGCGGCGCACGTCGTCGGGAACGAACGGCAGCAGCAGCACGTGCGAGGCCAGCTCGTGGTGCCCGGCCGCGCAGACCCGTCCCGGCCGGGCCGCCGCCACCCGGCGGGCGTGCCGGGCCTCCTCCAGGGCGCCGCGCAGACCCTCGGGCGAATACACGACCGCGCTGACACCCAGTGTCAGCCGGCCGTCGTCGGCGAGACCCGCGGAAAGCGGTTCGCGGACGGCGGCCAGCAGCACATCGGCGTGGAGCGCGGGGGCCTCCTCGGCGTGCGGGACGTCCGCATCAGCGCCCTGGGCCGGTGCGGACACGGTGACGGCGGGCAGCGGTACGAGGGCGACGGCCTCGTCGCCCGTGTGGGCGACCGCTATCCGGTCCGCGGAGTCGGGGCCGGTGACCACGGGGTCGACCAGGATCTCCTCCAGCAGCGCCTGGGCGACCGGGCCGCCCGCGACGGAGGAGCCGGGGGTGCCCGCGGGGCCGCCCGTGGTGGCCGATCCCTCCGCGCCGCCCCACTCGACCCGCGCCACCACGACCTGCCAGTGCGGCGCGGTCCCGAGACCCGGGAGCAGCACCGGGGCGGCGACCCGCAGTCTGGCGGCGATCTCGGCGGGCGGGGCGCCCGTCTGGATCAGCTCCAACACCTCCTGGGCGAGCCTGCGGCGTACCGTACGGGCGGCGTCGCGCCGGTCCCGTTCGACCGCGATCAGCTGGGTGACGCCCTGAAGCAGATCCAGGCGGGCGGGCGGCCAGTCGCTCGCGTCCGTCTCGACCGCGAGCAGCCAGTCGGAGAGCACCGACTCGCGCACATCGCGGGAGGCCGGGACGGCGCCCCGGCCGGTGTTCCGGATCGGGAAGAGCGAATACGTGGTGTCGTCGACCGTGGCCCGGTGCGGGGCCAGGCGGCCGGTGCGGGTGGCGGCGAGATGATGGCCTGCGAGCGCCGCGCCGACCGGTCCGGGCAGCGGTGAATCAACGGCGCCGGCGATCTGCCGACCGGTGGGGGAGAGTACCCAGGCACGCAGGTCGAGGTCGGAGCCGAGCAGATCGAGGACCACCTCGGGTCCGCCGCCCGCCGGGCCCGAGGTCATGAGCCTGCGGTGCCGGTCCACGACCGCGGCCAGATCGCCCGCGCGCTCCCCGGACACCTGGCGCACCACATGCTCGGTGATCGTTGCGAACGCGACCGTCTCATGGACGGCGAAGAGCGGCAGCCGGTGCCGCGCACACGCCTCCACCAGATCGCCGGGGATGTCGCCGAGCTCCGCCTCGCCCGCCGCGAGCCCGGCGACCCCGGCACCCGCCAGGATCCGTACGAACGGCTCCGAGTCCGTCGCGTCCCGGCGCCATGCCAGGCCCGTCAGGACCAGCTCGCCGCCCGACAGATAGCGACTGGGATCCCGCAGGTCGGTGGTCATCACGCCGCGGACGGACCGGTCCAGCTCTTCCTCGCCGCCGAGCAGCCGCAGTCCCAGCGCGTCGGTCTCCAGCAGTGCGCGCAGCCGCATCTCGTCGCCGCCGATCTCTTTCGTTGGTTCGGGTGAAAACTGGGTATAGCGGTGAGGTCACTGACCCCCGTCATTCGTTCGAATCTACAAGACGAGGAGATCGGCCAGCCAACTCCTTCGTGGTTTCGGTGACTGCACCAGGTGGAGCACGGCTTGTGTACTTGGCCCCACACCGCGTTGACAACATAGGCACGACCAGTCGAGGGCCGGCCGTCCCCAGCGAACGACCCGTTTGAGAAGAAGAGAGCCACTCATGGACTTCCTTCGCCCCGCCAGCTGGGAGGAGGCGCTCGCCGCCAAGGCCGAGCACCCGACGGCTGTGCCCATCGCGGGTGGCACCGATGTGATGGTCGAGATCAACTTCGACCATCGGCGGCCCGAGTACCTCCTGGACCTGAACCGCATCGGAGAGCTGTCCGAATGGGAGGTGGGCCAGGAGAACGTACGGCTCGGCGCCTGTGTCCCTTACAGCCACATCATGGAGCATCTGCGCGCCGAGCTGCCCGGACTGGCGCTCGCCTCGCACACCGTCGCCTCGCCGCAGATCCGCAACCGCGGCAGCGTCGGCGGCAATCTCGGCACCGCGTCGCCCGCCGGGGACGCCCACCCGGCGCTGCTCGCCGCGGGCGCCGAGGTCGAGGCCGAATCCGTACGCGGGACCAGGATGATCCCGATCGACGCCTTCTACACCGGCGTCAAGCGCAACGCACTCGCCCCGGACGAGCTGATCCGGGCCGTGCACATCAAGAAGGCCGACGGGCCGCAGCAGTTCTCCAAGGTCGGAACCCGCAACGCGATGGTCATCGCGGTCTGCGCCTTCGGTCTGGCCCTGCACCCGCAGACCCGGACGGTCCGCACCGGCATCGGCTCGGCCGCCCCCACACCCGTACGGGCGAAGGAGGCCGAGGAATTCCTGAACGCCGCGCTCGAGGAGGGCGGCTTCTGGGACAGCCGCACGATCATCACCCCGTCCATCGCCAAGCAGTTCGCCATGCTCGCCGCCGGTGCCTGCAATCCGATCGACGATGTGCGCGGCACCGCGAGCTATCGCAGGCACGCAGTCGGGATCATGGCCCGCCGCACCCTCGGCTGGACCTGGGAGTCGTACCGCGGCAACGGCCGCAGCACCGAAGGAGCTGCCTGATCATGCGCGTCAATTTCACGGTCAACGGCCGCAGGCACGAGGTTGACGACGTCTGGGAGGGCGAGTCCCTCCTCTACGTGCTGCGTGAGCGGATGGGCCTGCCCGGCTCGAAGAACGCCTGCGAGCAGGGCGAATGCGGGTCTTGCACGGTCCGTCTGGACGGTGTCCCGGTCTGCTCCTGTCTGGTCGCCGCAGGCCAGGCGGAGGGCCGTGAGGTCGTCACCGTAGAGGGCCTCGCCGACTTCGCCGCCCACCGTTCCCAGGCGCACCCCGGCAGGGGGCACCTCCCGCACGCGGAGCGCAGTGGGGGAGGCTGTGCCTCCGGTGCCTGTGGCACCGCGCTCGACAAGGCCCGGCAGTGGGAGGCTTCGCCGGCCGGCGAGGAGACCCGGGACACCGGTGGACTCTCCCCGATCCAGCAGGCTTTCATCGACGCCGGAGCCGTCCAATGCGGCTTCTGCACCCCCGGCCTGCTGGTCGCCGCCGACGAGTTGCTCGAACGGAACCCGGAACCGTCCGACGCGGACATCCGCGAGGCGCTCTCCGGCAACCTCTGCCGCTGCACCGGCTACGAGAAGATCCTCGACGCGGTCCGTCTCGCGGCCGCCCGCGCGGAAGAAACGGTCTGACGATGGGCGTTACCGGCAACCCCACCAGCATCAACCAGGGCACCCACACCAAGGGCGGCATCGGCGAGTCCACGCTGCGTCCCGACGGCATCCTGAAGGTCACCGGCGAGTTCGCCTACTCCTCCGACATGTGGCACGAGGACATGCTCTGGGGCCACACACTGCGCTCTACGCTCGCGCACGCCGAGATCGTCTCCATCGACACCTCGGAGGCGCTCGCCACGTCCGGCGTCTACGCCGTACTCACCTACGACGACCTGCCGACCTCGGTGAAGAACTACGGGCTGGAGATCCAGGACACTCCTGTCCTCGCTCACGGCAAGGTCCGCCACCACGGCGAACCGGTGGCGCTCGTCGCCGCCGACCACCCGGAGACGGCCCGCCGCGCCGCGGCGAAGATCAAGATCGACTACCGCGAGCTGCCCGTCGTCACCGACGAGGCCTCCGCGACCGCTCCCGACGCACCCCTCATCCACGAAGGCCGCAACGACCACCACGCGGGGCACGTACCGCATCCCAACATCGTCCACCGCCAGCCCATCGTCCGCGGCGACGCGGACGCGGCGGCGGCCCGCGCCGACGTCATCGTGAGCGGCGAGTACGTCTTCGGCATGCAGGACCAGGCCTTCCTCGGCCCCGAGTCCGGTCTGGCCGTGCCGGCCGAGGACGGCGGCGTCGACCTGTACATCGCCACCCAGTGGCTCCACTCCGACCTGCGCCAGATCGCTCCCGTCCTCGGCCTGCCCGAGGACAAGGTCCGCATGACGCTCTCCGGAGTCGGCGGCGCCTTCGGCGGCCGCGAGGACCTGTCGATGCAGATCCACGCCTGCCTGCTCGCCCTGCGCACCGGCAAGCCGGTCAAGATCGTCTACAACCGGTTCGAGTCCTTCTTCGGGCATGTGCACCGTCACCCCGCCAAGCTCTGGTACGAGCACGGCGCCACCCGTGACGGCAAGCTGACCCATATGAAATGCCGCATCGTACTGGACGGCGGAGCCTATGCATCCGCCTCTCCGGCCGTCGTCGGCAACGCCTCCTCGCTCAGCGTCGGCCCCTACGTCATCGACGACGTCGACATCGAGGCCATCGCGCTCTACACCAACAACCCGCCGTGCGGCGCCATGCGCGGCTTCGGCGCGGTCCAGGCATGCTTCGCCTACGAGGCCCAGATGGACAAGCTCGCCGCCGAACTCTCCATGGACCCGGTCGAGTTCAGACAGCTCAACGCCATGGAGCAGGGCACCCTCCTGCCGACCGGGCAGGTCGTCGACTCGCCCGCCCCGGTCGCCGAGCTGCTGCGCCGGGTCAAGGCCAGGCCGCTGCCGCCCGAGCGCCAGTGGGAGGTGGCCGGCGAGCAGGCCGATGTACGGGCCCTGCCCGGCGGACTGTCCAACACCACCCACGGCGAAGGCGTCGTACGCGGCATCGGCTACGCGGTCGGCCTCAAGAACGTCGGCTTCTCCGAGGGCTTCGACGACTACTCCACGGCCCGGGTGCGCATGGAGGTCGTCGGTGGCGAACCTGTCGCGACCGTGCACACCGCGATGGCCGAGGTCGGGCAGGGCGGCGTCACCGTCCACGCCCAGATCGCCCGTACCGAACTCGGTGTGGCCCAGGTCACCATCCACCCGGCCGACACCCAGGTCGGCTCGGCCGGCTCCACCTCCGCCTCCCGGCAGACATATGTCACCGGCGGCGCGGTGAAGCACTCCTGCGAGGCCGTCCGCGAAAAGGTCCTGGAGATGGGCCGCCGCAAGTTCGGCACGTACCACCCCGCCTGGGCCACCGCCGAACTGCTCCTGGAGGGCGGCAAGATCGTCACCGACGGCGGCGAGGTGCTGGCCGATCTGGCCGACGTACTGGAGGACGAGGCGGTCGACATCGAGCTGGAGTGGCGCCACCGGCCCACCGAGGCATTCGACCTCCGTACCGGGCAGGGCAACGGCCATGTCCAGTACTCCTTCGCCGCCCACCGCGCGGTCGTCGAGGTCGACACCGAACTCGGCCTGGTCAAGGTCGTCGAACTGGCCTGCGCCCAGGACGTCGGCAAAGCGCTCAACCCGCTCTCCGTCGAAGGACAGATCCAGGGCGGCACCACCCAGGGCCTGGGCATCGCCGTCATGGAGGAGATCCTCGTCGACCCGAAGACCGCGAAGGTGCGCAACCCGTCCTTCACCGACTATCTGATCCCCACCATCCTCGACACCCCGACCATGCCGGTCGATGTGCTCGAACTCGCCGACGACCACGCCCCGTACGGGCTCCGCGGCGTCGGTGAGGCCCCCACCCTGTCGTCCACCCCGGCTGTCCTCGCGGCGATCCGGAACGCGACGGGCCTGGAGCTCAACAGGACACCGGTACGCCCCGAGCACCTCACCGGCACCTGAGCCACGGCTCCTCCTGAACACTCCGGGCGGTGCGTGCGGCCTCTCCGCCCCTCCACGCCCCCGTATAAGGAGAAACGCCATGCTGGACATCGCCGAGGAGCTCAACCGGTGGGTCGAGCAGGGACGCGACTTCGCCGTCGCCACCGTCGTGGCGGTCGGCGGCAGCGCGCCCCGGCAGCCGGGAGCCGCCCTCGCCGTCGACCGCGACGGCACGGCGATCGGCTCGGTCTCCGGCGGGTGTGTGGAGGGTGCGGTCTACGAACTGTGCGGGCAGGCGTTGGACGACGGCACCACCGTGTGCGAACGGTTCGGCTACAGCGACGAGGACGCCTTCGCGAGCGGACTGACCTGCGGCGGCGTCATCGACATCCTGGTGACACCGGTCTGTGCGGACGACCCCGCACGGGCGGTGTTCGCCGCAGCGCTCGCCGCCGCCGCACGGGGAGAGGCGGCGGCGGTCGCCAGGATCACCGACGGGTCCGCGGAACTCCTCGGCCGCCCTCTGCTCGTCCACCCCGACGGCTCGTACGAGGGCGGGCTCGGCGGACACCCGGAGCTGGACCGTACCGCCGCGGCCGATGCCCGCGCCATGCTGGACGCGGACCGCACCGGCTCCGTCACCATCGGCGCCGAGGGATCGCGGTGCGGGCAACCGCTCACCCTGCTCGTCGAATCGAGCGTTCCACCGCCCCGGATGATCGTCTTCGGGGCCGTCGACTTCGCTTCGGCGCTGGTCCGGGTGGGAAAATTCCTCGGATACCACGTCACATTGTGCGACGCCCGCCCCGTCTTCGCCACGAAGGCCCGTTTTCCCGAAGCCGACGAACTGGTCGTCGACTGGCCGCACCGCTATCTCGCGACGACCGATGTCGACACGCGCACCGTCCTGTGCGTTCTCACCCACGACGCCAAGTTCGATGTCCCGCTGCTGGAGGTGGCGTTGAGGCTGCCGGTGGCGTACGTCGGAGCGATGGGATCGCGCCGCACCCATCTGGAGCGCAACGACCGGCTGCGCGAAGTCGGTATGACGGAGCCGGAACTGTCCAGGCTGCACTCGCCGATCGGCCTCGACCTCGGCGCCCGTACCCCCGAGGAGACCGCGCTGTCGATCGCCGCCGAAATCGTCGCCGACCGGCGCGGCGGCAGCGGCGTACCGCTCAAGGGCGCCTACACCCCGATCCACCATGAGACCGGTCGGCCGCCGACTGGGATGATCACATCCGTGGCCTGAACCGTCCCACGAACCATGCGGGTCCGCAGGCGGATTTCCGCCACGGCGGTTTCACGCCAGGTTTGAACGCAACCGTATCCGTGGTTTTGCCTTTAGAACATCTGCATGACATTGACACCCTCCTCCGCTTCCGGCCGGACGAGATCCGCACGCGCGGGACGCAGGGCTCTGCTCATAGCGACTTCGGTCGCCTTGATGAGTGGTGCACTGCTTCCCGCAGCGGGCTCCGCCTCCGCCGCCGCAGGACAGTCCGGGCCCGCCGCCCCCCGGGCCGCCGCCCCCGTCAAGGAGTACGACATCACCCTGGTCACGGGCGATGTCGTGCACTACTCGGACGGTGCCGGCAAGCAGGACACCGTCACCGTGGACCGCCCCGACGGTGCGGTCGGCGGCGTGCATGTCCAGCAGGCCGGTGACGATCTGTACGTCCTGCCCGACGAGGCCGGCTCCCTCATCGCAGCGGGCAAGCTGGACCGTCGGCTGTTCAACGTCTCGGCTCTCGCCGAGATGGGGTACGACGACAAGAAGTCCGGCGGCATCCCGCTGATCGCCACCTATTCGACGGGCAAGGGCCGTTCGCTGCCCGCCGCCCCTCGCGGCGCGAAGAAGACCCGCACCCTGGAGAGCATCCACGGCGCCGCGCTGAAGGCCGACAAGGACACCACCCGGGCCTTCTGGAACGACATCGCCCGCACCTCCACGGCCCGTTCGCTGGACAACGGCATCGCCAAGCTCTGGCTCGACGGCCGGGTGGAGGCCGCGCTCAAGGACTCCGTGCCGCAGGTCAACGCCCCGCAGGCGTGGGCCGAGGGCTACGACGGCAAGGGCTCCAAGGTCGCCGTCCTGGACACCGGCATCGACGCGACCCACCCGGACGTCAAGGACCGCATTCTCGAAACGAAGAGCTTCGTGCCGGGCGAGGAGGTCGTGGACAGGAACGGCCACGGCACGCATGTCGCTTCCACGATCGCGGGCTCCGGCGCCGCGTCGGAGGGCGTCAACAAGGGCGTCGCCCCCGGCTCCGACCTGATCATCGGCAAGGTGCTCGGCGACGGCGGTTCCGGCGCGGACTCCGGCATCATCGAAGCCATGGAGTGGGCGAAGGCCGAAGGCGCCGACATCGTCTCCATGAGCCTCGGCTCCAGCATCCCGGACGACGGCTCCGACCCGATGTCCCAGGCCGTCGACGCCCTTTCCGCCGACGGCGGCCCGCTGTTCGTGATCGCCGCGGGCAACACGTACGACGCGGGCACCATCGGCGCACCCGGCTCGGCGGAGAAGGCGCTCACCATCGCCGCCGTCGACAAGCGGGACAACCGCGCGGGCTTCTCCTCGATGGGCCCGCTCGTCAGGTCCTTCGGCCTCAAGCCCGACCTGTCCGCACCGGGTGTGGACATCAACGCGGCCGCCTCGCAGTCGGTCCCGGGCGTCAGCGGGATGTACTCGACGAAGTCCGGCACATCGATGGCGACCCCGCATGTCGCGGGCGCCGCAGCCATCCTGAAGCAGCGTCACCCCGACTGGTCCGGCCAGCGGATCAAGGACGCGCTGATGAGCACGTCGAAGAAGCTCGACGCGTACACCCCGTACGAGCAGGGCACCGGTCGGCTCGATGTGAAGGCGGCGGTCGACAGCACGATCGAGGCCACCGGCTCCGTCGAGGTCGCCTCCTACAACTGGCCGCACTCCGCGTCCGACCCGGTCGCCCAGCGGACCATCACGTACCGCAACACCGGTACGAAGGACGTCACCCTCGACCTGGCCACGGACACGGACGCCGACGCCTACACCCTGTCGACGAAGCAGCTGACGGTCCCGGCCGGTTCCACTGCCGAGGCCGTGCTCTCGCTGGACCCGTCGACGGTCGCGAACGACACCCAGTTCTCCGGTCAGGTCGTCGCCAAGGACGAGGCGGGCACCGTCGTCGCGCACACCGGCTTCGCCCTGAACAAGGAGCAGGAGCTGTACGACCTGACGCTCAGGCTCCGTGACCGCGACGGCAAGCCGATGAACGGCCGGGTCGTCCTCGGCGCGCTCGGCGACCCGAACCTGGGTGTTGTCCAGGTGTCGGGCGAGACCACGCTGCGGATGCCGCCGGGCAACTACACCGCCTGGGCGACCACCGAAGTCGCCGGTGACCGCGCCGACTCGAAGGCCCTGGCCTTCCTCGCGGCCCCTGAGACCATCCTCGACAAGTCGACCACGGTCACCCTCGACGCGTCCAAGGCCCGCAAGATCAGCGTGCGGACGCCGAAGGAGACCGAGAACCAGCAGCTGCGATTCGACATGGCACGTACCGCACCGGACGGCACCGTCCAGCGCGACGCGTACCAGATCCCTGTGATGTACGACCAGCTGTGGGCGAGCCCCACCAAGAAGGTCACCCAGGGCAGCTTCTCCTTCCTGACCCGCTGGCGGCAGGGCGAGAAGCACATGGACGTCACGGCCGAGGGACGTGACGTGCCGGTTACTACGCAGGTCGGTGCGACCGTCACCGAAGACGGCGAGAAGCAGCTGGCCGGTGTCTTCGCGGGCAACGGCGCCGCGGCCGACTACAAGGGCCTGGACGCCAAGGGCAAGGCCGTCGTGATCCGCCGCAGCGACGCGGTCGCTCCCGCCGACCGGCTCGCCAATGCGGTGGCCGCAGGCGCCGAGGCGCTGTTCGTCGTCAACGACGGTGACGGCGTCCTGATGGAGAGTTACGGCCCCAAAGGAACCAAGGGCACCATTCCTGTCGCCTCGGTCCAGCGCCTGGCGGGCGAGAACCTGATCAAGTCCGTCCAACGGGGCGTCAAGCTGACAATCGATCAGCAACGGTTCTCGAGCTACCTGTACGACCTGGTCGACCGTCACGACGGCGTCATTCCGGACCGCTCGCTGGAGTTCGCCCCCTCGACCGGTCAACTGGCCAAGGTGGAGAACACCTTCTACGGCCACAAGGACACGCTCGGCGGCGGCAACCGCTGGGACGTCCCGGAATACGGGCCCGCCCTCGGCTTCGAACAGTACGAGATGTTCCCCAGTGCCCGTACGGAGTGGGTCAACCCGCTTCCCGGCGCGTCGTACTGGTACGAGGAGCACTCGATCTTCAACGCAGCGCAGAACGGATTCGCGCAGGCGATGCGCAGTGCCGAAATGGACTACACGGCAGGCCGCACCTACCCCGCCGAGTGGTTCGGACCGATCACCCGCCCGCGTCTGGGCATCGCCTACTGGGGTCCGTTCCGTACCCCCAGCAACCAAATCCAGTTCAACCTCACCCCGTGGACGGACTCGGGCGCGGGCCACTCGGGCAACATGCCGAGGGAGGAGCTCACCGCCACCACCACCAACGCCTTCTACCAGGGCGACACCCTGATCAAGAAGGGCACGGGCCAGTCCGGAGCCGCCGGGAACCTCTCACCCGAGAGACTGCCGTACCGCGTGGTGCTCGACTCGGCCCGGGATGCCGATGTGTGGAAGACCTCCATCCGCACGCACACCGAGTGGAACTTCGTCTCGGGCGCCACGGACGAGAACGGCCCGTACCGGACCGACATCCCGATGCTCCAGCTGGACTACAAGGTCGACACCGACCTCGCCGGTGACGTCGAGGCCGGCCGGTGGACCGAGATCGGTATCGGCTCCGGTACGCAGGAGTGGCTGGACGGTGCGGTGAAGGCGAAGAAGGCGGCGCTGTCGGTCAGCTACGACGACGGCAAGAGCTGGAACGCCGTGGAGCTGCGCAAGACCTCCGAAGGCAGCTGGACCGCCCGGTTCAAGACGCCCGAGAAGGCCGGTGGCTTTGTCTCGATCAAGGCGCACGCCGAGGGCGAGGACGGTCTCGGCATCGACCAGGAGATCATCCGGGCTTTCGGCCTGAAGTGACCTTCTGAGGTTCGCCCTTGAGGTGGCCGCACACCCCTGGTCGGGGCGTGCGGCCACCTTTTTCGGCAACTGATGAGGCTCCACATGAGGAAGTTGACGGATCGTCACCGAACTCCGGGGACCACGCGCGCCGGGCGGATCGAGTCGGATGGACCGGCGGGCGATCACAAGATCGATCTGGTCACCGCCAACGGTTCGATCACGGTCAGGAGCGACTGATCGCGCCGCGTGCCACCGCGGCCGCACACAGCAGCGCAGGGACCGCGGCGACCGCGAAGCAGACGGTGGGCGGCAGGCGGTCCACCAGTAGCCCCACCGCAGCGGTGCCCGCCGAGGACCCGGCGTTGATCCCGGTGTTGACCCACGCACCCGCCTGTGTGCGGTTGCCCGCGCCCACGGACTCGTCCGCGATGAGATACGCGGTGGTCAAGGCCGGGGCGACGAACAGTCCGGCTGCCGCGACCACCGCGACCAGCACGTAGACGTTGGGCGACAGCCCGGCCACGACCACCGCCACACCCAGGCCCGCGGCCAGCAGCGGCAGCCGCACCCGGTTCGACGCCCGCCAGGAGACGGCACCGTAGGCGAGCCCCCCGACCGCGCTTCCGGCCGAGAGGGCGGCCAGCACCCATGCCACCGCCGCGCCCTGGTGACGCTGCTCGGTGAACGCCACCACCAGCAGATCCAGGGCCCCCAGGCACAGCCCCACGGCCGCTGTCACGAACACCGCGTGCCGCAGCCCGACGATGCCGAGCAGCCGCTGCTGGACCGGTGTGTCATCCGGTCCGGCTGCCGTGTCGTCCGACGGGGCCGCGCCCGTACCGCGTACCGCCGGTGAGGACACCAGTGCCACCGTGCCCACGAACACCAGCGCGGCGCTGACCGCGACACCGGCCGCGGGCGAGGCGAACTTCACCACCACCCCCACCAGCAAAGGCCCCGCGACGAAGAGGAGTTCCTCGGCGACACCGTCCAGGCTGTAGGCGCGCCGCAACAGCTCCCGGTCGGCGACGAGGCCGCTCCACAGGGTCCGCATCACCGGCCCCAGCGGTGGTGTGCAGGCGCCGGCCGTCACGGCGAGCACTCCCAGCAGGAGCGAGGAGACGCCCGGCCGCCAGGTGGCGTACGCCAGGGCGGCGAGCAGTGCGGCGTAGCCGCCGGCCATCGGCGGCAGGGCCCGGCGCGGCCCGTACCGGTCGATCAGCGAGGCACGGGCGGGGGAGAGGAAGACGCTGGTCGCCCCGAACAGGGCCATGACGGCGCCCGCGACGGAGTACGAGCCGGTGGCATCCTTCACCGCCATCATCAGGGAGAGGGAGACCATCCCGTACGAGAGCCGCCCCAGCAGAGCGGCACCGAAGGTGCGGGAGGCATGGCGGGTACGCAGGACGGTGGCATACGAAGGGGCGCGCGAGGGCGCGGGTGAAGGCGAGGGCATGAGGACGTTCCTCGTGAGGGCAGCGCGGTATGCGGCGCTGCGGGCATGTGGGGACACCGAAGTGCCGCACCCGGTGGAAACGGGGGGTGCGGTCAGTACGGGGTCCTACACACGGGAGAGGAACATGCCGGCCAAGGTATCAGGGCGACAGGCCCGGGTGGAGGAGGAGTCCAGCGCCGCATCCGCCGAGAAGTGTTGTGAGGTGTGACATCGGCTCGGGTAACTTCGACGCCCATGTCGCCCTCCCTGCACCCCTCCCGCACGCGCCCCGACTACGGAGCGGACGAGCGTACTCAGCTCGTCGGCCGGCTCGACACGCAGCAGGCGACCGCCCGCTGGAAGTGCGAGGGGCTGTCGGAGACGGACGCGCATCGCCCCGTCCTGCCCTCCTCGCCGTTCTGATGGAATGAGGCATGACGAAGCTGCTGCACCGAGTCTTCCACGCCCTCGAACGCTTCCACGCCGCCCACCCCTGGGACCACAACGCCCACTACCACCGGTGGATTCTGCGGCAGTTCCCCAGCAACTGCGACAGCGCCCTGGACGTCGGCTCCGGCAGCGGAGAACTGGCCCGGCTACTGGCGACACGGGCGAAGGCGGTGCACGGAATCGACTCCGACCCCGACATCGTGGCTCGGGCCCGCGAACTGACGGTCCCGGTCGCTCCGGTGACCTTCACCGTCGCGGACGCGCCGACCGGGATGCCGTCCGGCCCGTACGACATCATCACCTGCGTCGCCACCGTCCACCATCTGCCGTTCACCGACGCTCTCACCCACTTCCGCGAGCATCTGGCGCCCGGCGGAACCCTGGTGGTGGTCGGCCTCTCCCGAGAGGCGACCCTCGGGGATCACCTGCTGAGTCTCGCCTCCATTCCGCTGAATGCCGCCATGGCCTTGATCAAGAACAAGGGGCGCAAGGCGCTCCGCCCCGACTCGATGACCGCCAGGACCCGGCCGGCGGAGATGACCTTCTCCGACATCGTTCGCGAGGCGCGTCAGGTGTTGCCGGGCGTGCGGCTCAGGCGTCGACTGTTCTGGCGCTACACACTCGATGGCGCGACGGCTCCGGCGAGAACGGACTGCGATGAGAAGTGAGCGACTCGCTGCGTCCTTCGTGCGGCACGACCTGATCGACGAGTATCGCGTCCACGTCCATCCGGTTCTCATCGGGCGGGGCAAGCCCCTCTTCCCGGCATAGGACGCCCGGACGGCCCTCCGCCTGACCGTGACCCGGACGTTCGGCAACGGGGTCGTACTCCCGCGCCACGAGCGACCCACGGCTGCTCCAACGGAATGAACTCCACCCGTCGCGGCGGCGTTACCGCCGCTCCACCGGGCCATACGGAGAACTCTCCCCGTATAACGGGCCGCACTGTCGTGAGAACTGACGAGCTGACGGAAGGGCTGGCGATGACACTCGGCGCCGAGGACCGCATGGCCATCACGGAATTGATCGGCCTGCACGGGCACCTGCTTGATGAGGGTGAACTCGACCGACTGGAGGAGCTGTTCACGCCCGATGTCGTCTATGACGCCTCGGCCCTGGGGCACGGGTCGATGCACGGGCACGCGGCCATCCGGGACGCGGCACGGGCGATGGCGGAGCACGGCCCTGTGGGCCATCACGTCACCAACATCATCCTCACCGAGGTGAGTGACAATCAGGTGAGCGCCCGGTCCAAGGGGATCGGCGTCAAGGCGGACGGCACGTGCGGAAGCGTGACGTACCAGGACCTGATCGTGCGCGGAGAAAAGGGGTGGCGCATCAGCCGTCGCACGATGGCAGCACGACGCACGCCTTCCGGCACGGACAAACGGCCCGCATGACATGTCACATGTGCCCAGGCCCAGGCCTCGGGCCCACGCCGACGGCGCCCCTCCCACAACCGGAAGGGGCGCCGTCGGCCGGGCCCGGCAGCGTGTTGGGCCGTATCGGCCACGGCAATCCCGCGGCGGGTCGTGTCAGGCGCTCAGCATTCCCGACGTGTCGATGACCTGGCGGATCGCCCGGCCCGAAGCCAGTTCCTCCATCGCCGCGTTGATGTCGGCCAGCGGAAGCGTGCCCGTGTGCATCTGCTCCACCGGCATCAGGCCCGCCCGCCACAGGTCCAGGAACCTGGGAATGTCACGGCGCGGGACCGCGTCGCCCATGTACGAGCCCAGCAGGGACTTGCCCTCGCCCGCGAATGCCAGGGCCGGGACCTCCAGCACCCGGTCGGGGGCGGGGAGGCCCACCGATACGACCTTGCCGCCCCGGGCCACGGCCGTCAGGCACTCGGCCATGACCCTGGGGCTGCCCACCGCCTCAACGGCCAACTCAACTCCGCCGGAGGTGAGTTCGTGGATCGCCTCGATCGCTTCGTCGGGAGCGTAGGCATGCGTCGCACCCAGCCGCAGGGCCAGGTCGCGCTTCTCCTGGACCGGGTCGACCGCGATGATCGGGTACGCTCCCGCAGCTCGTGCGCCCAGCACCGCGGAGAGGCCCACCCCGCCCAGGCCGTAGACCACCGTCGACTGGCCGGGGCGCAGGGCCGCCGTGTTGATGACGGCACCGGCGCCCGTCAGGACCGCGCAGCCGAACATCGACGCGACGGTGAACGGGATGTCCTTGGGGATCGGCACCACCGACTCCTGGGCCAACACCGCGTGTTCGGAGAATGCGGAGACACCCAACTGGTGGTGGACCGGGTTGCCGGAGGCGTCGGTCAGCAGCGACGGGCCGTGCAGCAGCGCGCCCGAGCCGTTCGCCGCCGCTGCCTGCGCGCACAGGGCCGGGCGGCCCGCCGCGCAGTCGCCGCAGAAACCGCAGCTGGGCACGAAGACCAGGGCCACGTGGTCACCGGGGGAGACACGGCGGACGCCCGGTCCGGTCTCCTGGACGACGCCCACCGCCTCGTGGCCGAGCGCCATCGGCAGCGGGCGGACCCGGTCGCCGTTGACCACCGAGAGGTCCGAGTGGCAGAGCGAGGCGGCCGCGATACGGACCAGCACCTCGCCCTCGCGCGGGGCGCCCAGCTCCAGTTCCTCCACCTCGACCGGGCGGGTCTCGGAGTAGGGGCGGGCCGTCGATATCCCGCGCAGCACCACCGCACGCGTTTTCACGACTGCACCTGTGCACGCGGAGCGCAGCGCAGCACGTCGCGGCTCTCCAACAGCGGGACGACCTTGCCGAGCACGATCTCCTGGAAGTGCGGGGTGGCGCAGTGCGCGGTGAAGTCGGCCTCGGAGGCGTACTCCTCGTACAGCACGATCGCTTGCGGGTCCTCGATGCCCTGGTGGACCCGGTAGGCGAGGTTGGCGGGCTCCTTGCGGGAGGCGGCGGCCATCGTGTTGAGCAGGGAGAGGACGGTGTTCTCCTCGCCGGCCCTGGTGCGGTAGCGGGCAACGACTACGTATGTCATGGGGATTACTCCTGGGGTGCGGCGGACCTCTTCAGGGCGGCGGGCGGGACCGGCGGCAACTGGTCCCGGCGCAGGTGCCAGAGGCGGGGGTCGGACGTGGCGGCCGCGGCCGACCCGAGGGCCAGCGCGAGCGCCACGTCCGCGGGGGTCTCCACGAAACCGGCGGCAACCGACGGGGACATCGCGCGCTGTGCCTGCGCGCTCATCCGGGCGACGATCGGGGCGGGCATGATCTCGACCAGATCCGGTGCCCCGCGCGAAATCGCGTCCGTGGAGCGGCGAAGATTGGACCGGTCGGTGACGAACACCTTCATCATCGTCAGCAGGCCGAGCGGACGGCCCTTCTCTATGAGGGAGAGCCGGGTGCTGACCACGCCGTGTGCGCCCATGTTCTTGATGAACTCCAGCGCGCCCCGGTCCTGAGCCAGACCGGGGCTGCTGTCCACGTTCACGAACACGGTCTTCCCCGCCCGGCCCAGCGCCGGCACGACCTGCGGCAGCTGCCCCACCGCGAGCGACGCGACGATGCACACCTTCGCCGGTGCGGTCAGGAACTGCCGCAGCGGCTGCGTGCCGACGACCGACGCGACGACCGGCACCTCGGCGAAGGCCGAGACGAGCCGGGGGTCGAGTGCGGCGCCGGACCGGGATGGGGAAGGGGTCATGGCAAGGACCTGCCTGGGGAAGGAGGGTTCGTGGCTGCTGAGGTCAGTTCAGCGGAGACGTACCGAATCGGCTGGGAAGGCCCAGTTTGCCAGGGTTGAGAATGCCGGCCGGGTCCAGGGCCTTCTTCACCGCGACGAACGTCGCGAAGCCCGCCCCGAGGGATTCCTCCAGGTAGGGGCCGCGCAGCAGACCGCAGCCGTGGTGGTGGCTGAGCGCCGCGGCGTGCTTGATGAGTACGGCGTTGGCCGCGTCCCACACCGAGCGGTACCAGTCGCGCCGCGACTCGGGCGCCACATCACCGCGCAACGAGAAGTAGACGCAGGCACCGTCGGTGTACGCGTGGGACTGGTGGGCCGAGGCGGCGAGGGTGCCGTCCACCGACTGGATCGCGGCGACCACCTCGTCGTAGATGACCGGGAGGTCGGTCCAGGACGCGGCCATCTCCAGGGTGTCGGCGACGAAGCCCGGTCCCGGCTTGAAGCCGTCGGCGGACTTGCCGACCAGCATGCGCTCGTCCAGCCAGCGCTCGAAGACCGCCCTGCTGTCCAGTTCGGGGCCGTATGCCTCGCAGACCTCCTTCGCCACCTTGATCGAGGCGTCGACAATGACCGGGTCGCCCTCGTCGGCGATGAGCAGGAGGTTGGTCTCCGGGTGGCCGAAGTGGGTGCCCGATTCCAGGGTGTCGTACAGGCGCAGGACGGCCGGGGTCGCACCGCGCTGCATGATCCTGCGGCAGGCGTCCAGGCCCTCCGCGAAGGTCTTGAAGCCGAACGCGACGGCGTTCGCGTACTCCGGCAGGGGGTGGACCCGCAGCCGCGCCGAGACGATGACCCCGAGGGTGCCCTCGGAACCGATGAACAACTGGCGCAGGTCCGGGCCGACCGCCGCGCGGGCGTAGTCGCCGTACGTGGCACGCGTACCGTCGGCGTGCACGACGTCCACGCCCACGACCATGTCCTCGATCTTGCCGTAACGGGTGGAGAGCTGACCGGCGCCGCGGCAGGCGATCCAGCCGCCGACCGTGGAGACGGCGAAGGCGGACGGCCAGTGGCCGGTGGTGACGCCGTACTCCTCCTGGAGCTGCTTCTCGAAGAGGTCGCCGAACATACCGGCCTGGACGTCCACGATGTTCGACTCTGCGTCGAAACCGGTGATCCGGTTCAGCCCGCAGACGTCCAGGACGACACCGCCGAAGACGGGGAGCGCCGCGCCCGTGACGTTGGAGCGGCCCGCGGACGGGGTGACCGGGATGCCGGCCTCGTGGCAGATCCGCAGCACGGCCGCGACCTGGTCGGCGTCGGCCGCCTCGACGATCACGGCGTTCGGCGTCGCCGGCCGGCCCTCGGTCTCGCCGATCATCGAGCCGGCCCACCAGTCGCGGGTCCGGGTGACGACCTCGTCGCGGGAGGTGTGCACCGCGTGCGCGGCCTCGCGCAGCGTCTCGATCACGGTCTCGGGGACCTCGACCGGGTCGGTCTGGAGGGCTGCCTCACCGTCCCCGATCGGGGTGTTCTGCGCCCACTTGGCGAAGCTGGGGGCGCCGATCGTGTAGTTGCCCCGGTTGAACGGGTGGGTGATGGTCTGACGGCTGATCATGCTGCTGCCCCTTCGAGGAGTATGGACTTTTCGTGACGGACGGCTGAGAGGTACTCGGCGACCGAGCGGTCGATCTCGGCCTGGGAGAGGTTCAGTTCCTGGCCGAGGATCGCGCCGACGGCCTCGGCGGCGTCGACGGAGGCGTCCCGGGCGAACAGCCGGGCGCGCATCCGGCGCGAGAGCACGTCGTCGACCGAGCGGGCCAGTTCGGCGCGGGCCGCGTACACGACCTCCGCCTTGGTGTACGGGAGTCCCGCGACGATCGGCTCGGCCAGCGCGGGGTTGTCCTGGATCAGGTCGCCGACGAACCGGGCCTCGGTGCCGAAGCGTTCGCCGAGGTGCGCGGCGATACCACCGGACGCCGCGACGGCCTCGGCGTCGTAACCGGCGCCGCCGAGCAGCGGGAGATCGGTGGTGCGGCTCCTGCCCTTGCGGCCGAGGACCGTCATCACCTTGTCGATGACGAGTTCGCCCATGTGCCGGCTGGTGGTGAGCTTGCCGCCGGTCACCGTCACCATGCCGGTGCGGCCGACGGTGATGTGGTGGTCGCGGCGCATGTCGAGCGTCGCGCCCTCCTTGCCGCCGACCAGCGGACGCAGGCCTCCGATGGAACCGACCACATCGTCCGGGGTGAGCTTCCCCTCGAAGGCGGTGTTGGCGCCCTCCAGCAGGAAGTCCATCTCCTCACGGGTGCAGTGCACATCGTCGGGGGAGCCCTGGTAGTCCTCGTCCGTGGTGCCGAGCACGACGCTGTTGCCCCAGCGGGTGCAGGTCGCGCGGCGGGCCCGGCCGGGGATCGGCACGGTGACCGTGCAGTTGATCCGCACCTTGTCCCATGGCACCACGATGTGGACGCCCTTGGCGGGTCGTACCTGCGGCTTGTGACCGTCGTCCGCCTTCGCGTCGAGTTCGTCGGTCCACACACCGGTGGCGTTGACGACGGCCCGTGCGCGGATGTCGATGGTGTCGCCGTCCGCCGAGACTTGGGCACCGGCCACCCTGCCCATCTGCATCAGCAGACCCTCGGCCCTGGCACCGTTGAGGACCGTCGCACCGAGCGCGGCGGCGGTGCGCACGATGGTCAGGACGAGCCGGGCGTCATCCGTACGGGCGTCGAAGTACATCAGCCCGCCCTTGAGGTTCTCCGCGCGCAGCGTCGGCGCCTGCGCGAGGACCTCGGGGACGGTCAGCCGCTGGTGGAGCTTGCCGATCCGCCAGCCGCCGACCAGGTCGTACGTCCACAGCAGACCCTCGAAGCCCTTGGCGAGGCGGGCGTCGAAGATGCCCTCCTTCTCCAGGATCGGGAAGAGGAACGGCAGCCGGTGCACCAGATGCGGGGCGTTCTTGCGGAAGCGGTGGCGCTCCAGGAGCGAGTGGCGGACCAGGTTGACGTTGCCCTGTTCGATGTAGCGCAGGCCGCCGTGCACCATCTTCGACGACTTCGACGACGTACCGGAGGCGAAGTCGTCCTTCTCGATCAGTGCCGCGCGCAGCCCGCGCGAGGCCGCGTCGAGCACGGCGTACGCCCCGGTGATGCCGCCGCCGATGACGAGCACGTCGTACGTTTCGTTGGCCAGCCGGCGCTTGAGGGCTGCCCGGTCGAGCAGCAGTGGCGTTCGGCGGGTCGCCGCGGCGCTGCGCCGCGGTTTCCGGGCGGGCATGGTGATCACAACATCAACTCCTGGTGGTTCGGTGCGGCGGCCGCGTGGTCGGGTACGGGGCGCCAGTGCGACGGTGAGGGGCCGTCAATGGGGGGTGTGAGGTTTGGGTGCGGGGTCCTTCAGGGGGAGCAGTGCGGGGTCGTCGAGGTGGGCGATCAGCACGTCGCGCCAGGCGGCCCGCTGCTCGGTGCGCTCGGCCGTCGTGATCGCGGGCTCGAAGATCCGGCCGTGCGGCTGCGCCTCGACGACCTCTTCGAGCGAGGACCACAGGCCCTGGGCGACACCGGCCAGATAGGCGGTGCCGCGCAGGCTGGCGGTCGCGGAGTCGGAGACCCGTTCCAGCGGCAGGCCGGTCAGGTCGGCCTGGATCTGCATGAGCGGGTCGCTGCCCGAGACGCCGCCGCCGACCCGGAGCCGGGTGAACGGCGTGCCCATGGTGGTGGCGACCCCGTCGATCAGATCGCACACCGAGTGCGCGATCCCGTCCAGCACGGCGCGTGCGAGATCGGCGCGGGTGGTGGCGAGGGTGAGCCCGGTGAGGGATGCGGTGGCCTCCGGATGCCAGACCGGCGTACGGACCCCGGCGAGTGCCGGGACGAAACGCGGGGTGCGGCCCGGCCGGGTGGGGACCCGGCCCGCCTCCTCACCGAGCTCCTTCGGCGATGCGAACAGGCCCAGGTCGTCACAGAGCCAGCGCAGCGCCGAACCCGCCGTGGAGGTGTAGGCCTCCAGGCTGTAGTGGCTGATGTCGCCCTGCCGTCGGCCGGGCTGGGCGAGCACCCCGGAGATGTCCGGCCGGGGCAGGGCGGGCGTGGTGCCGGTCGCCGCGTCGACGAAGGCGCCGGTCCCGTACACGCACATGCCCTGCCCGGCGGCGAGGCCGCCGAGCGCGATGAGTGCTGCGTGCTGGTCGCCCATGGAGGCGGCCAGCGGAACGGCGATCCCGAGGGCGGCCGGGTCGGTCGTACCGAATCCGGCGTCGTCGGAGCGGAGTTCCGGCAGCAGGTCGAGGGGGAAGCCGAGGTGGCTGATCCACTCCTCGTCCCAGGCATGCCGCTCCAGCAGATAGCCACCGGTGGAAGCTGCGTTGGTCGGCGTGGTGGCGTGCACGGCGCCGCCGGTGAGGCGCCAGATCAGCCAGGTGTCGACGGTGCCGAAGAGCAGCCGGCCCTCGCGGTGCGCGGCGGCCACCTCAGGGTGTGCGGCGATCTGCCGGGCGGCCCAGAGGAACGGGGCTCGGGCGCCGACCGGCCGGCCCTGTCGGGCCAGCAGGGCGGCGTCCCACTCCGCTTCGTACGCGGTGAGTTCGGTCGCGTAACGCCGGTCCTGCCACACCACCGCGGGCAGCAACGGCCGCCCGGTGACCCGGTCCCACAGCATGGCGGTGGCCCGCTGGGTGGAGAGCGCGACCGCGGTGATCCCGATGCCCTCCTCACGGGCCCGGCCGACGGCCAGCCGCGCCACCTCGACGGTGGCGGTCCAGATCTCCATCGGGTCCTGCTCGACCGAGAGGTCGTCCGGATGACTGACCTTGATCGACCGGTAGAACACCTCATGGACGGCGCCCGAGTCGAGGACGACTCCGGCCCTGGTGCCCGTGGTGCCCTCGTCGATGGACAGCACACCGCGCCGTGGGGCGGCGCCGGGGAACGTCTGCGTCATTGCAGCCCTTTCATTGCGAGCATCGCGAGCTGTGCGGAGCGATACGGAGGGGAGGGGACCATCGTGTGACGCGGCAGGTCCGATGGCCGGTCAGCGCGCGGTCATGGACTTCACGGATGCCGTGGCCCCGGCCCCGGCCCCGGCGCCGACGGCGGTACGGTCCTGCCCGGCGACCTCGTCGGGTGAGGCGGCCTTGGTCGGGTCCCACTTGATCGCCAGACAGGTGATCAGGCCGAGCAGCGGCACGACGGAGAGCACCAGGAACGTGTCGGCGAGTCCGAGCGAGTCCTTGATCTGTGGGAAGACATACAGCCCGGCGACACTGCCGAAGCTGCCGACCATCCCGGTGACACCGGTGCCGAGTGCGCGGACGTCACTGCTGTACGAGAGCGCGGCGATGGACTTGCCGTTGGCTCCGGGGCCCGCGGAGTGGCAGAGGATGAACAGGACCGGCAGCAGGAACGCCACGGCCGTGGGGACCTTCCCGAAGGTCAGCCCCATCGCGAGCAGCGCGACGAAGACCCCGGCGAAACCGGCGGCGGAGCTGAGCCGCAGACCGAGCCGCCGACCGAAGTAAGCGGACAGGAGCCCACCCGCGATACCGAAGGCGTTGAAGACCATCGAGCCGATCGTGGCCTTCTCGAAGCTCTCGCCGAAGATCGTCAGGCTGATCAGCGGGAGGTACCAGCCGACCGCGAAGTACTGCATCGACTGCCCGAGCGAGATCACCGAGGAGAGGATCGTGCGCGGCAGGTAGTCGCCCTTGAAGAGCATTCCGGCCTGGCGGAATCCGATGGCGGGAGCCTCGGTGGCGGCACGGGTCGCCTCATCGGGAGTGCCGGTGACGGCCTTGATCGCGTAGATCTTGTCCAGGTTGACGACCGCCTCGTCCAGACGGCCCTTGCTGGCCAGCCAGGTAGGACTCTCCCGGAGCATCAGCCACTGGCCCAGGAGCAGCACGACGGCGACGACCGCGGCCGATCCGACCGACCAGCGCCAGATGTCCGCGCCTACGTCCAGGTTGAAGAAGAACAGGGCGAGCGCGAGGTTGCTGGTGGTGGCGACGTACCAGACGGCCTGCCACAGGTTCAGCCGACCGCCCAGCTTCGCGGGCGTGTACTCGGCGAGCAGAGCCATGGCGACCGCGAAGTCGATGCCGTACGCGACCCCCACCAGGACCCGGCCGAGCCAGACGATGGTGAAGTCACCGGCGAAGGCGGCGAGCAGCGCGCCCGCGATGGCGAACACCTTCGCGATGAGCAGCGGGGGAACGCGGCCGATCCGGGTGGCGAGCCAGCCGCCGAATGGGTTGAAGATGATCGCCAGGGCCGGAGCGGTGGCCGTGAGGATCGAGACCTGGGTGCTGGTCAGCTCCATCTGGGACGTCATCGGTCCCAGTCCGGCGCTCAGCGCGGCATTCGAATAGGCGTCGAGAAACAGCCCGCCGAACACGAGAAACCAGATGACTTGCGCCCGGCCGGTGATCTTTCCCAGCCCATCGATGAGCGCAACGACGTCGGCGACGCCTTTGACGCTCGGACGTTGTGCCATGAATCCGCCTTCGAGGAAGACCCATCGGCGGCACGGGGAGCACAAAAAAACAGGCACGACGAAACCACCGACAGGTGGTCTATGTCTGTGCCTGTCAAAACACTGCGGAAAGCGCCGCAGCACGTGAACTGCAAAAAAGTACGAACTACGCAGTGAGGTTAAGAACGAGTCAGGAGAAACGTCAAGGGTTTCCGGCAGGTTACCTAAACGTGACGCGGGTCCTTCCGGCACGGAGAGAGAGGAGTGCTGCTCTTCGCGGAGGGCGGAGGCAGGTGGCTGTCGATTGACATGCGAAGGGCGGTGCGGTGCGCTGTCCGCACCGGACCGCACCGCACCGCCCGCCCGCGGACGTGTTCGTCAGCGCCCTGCCTGCAGTGCCGCCCAGGTGCCCGGCCCCACGATGCCGTCGGCCGTCAGCCCCCGGCTCGTCTGGTAGCTGCGCACCGCCGTCACCGTTGTCGGGCCGAAGGTCCCGTCGACGCCGACCGTCACGCCGAGCGCGGCGGTCAGCGAGCGCTGGAGCCGCTTCACACCGTCGCCCGTGTCGCCCTGCTTGAGCGTCGCCGTCGTACCGGCCGACAGCAGCGCGGTCCAGGTCCTGGCTCCCACGACGCCGTCCGCGTTCAGTCCATGGGCCTTCTGATACGCCGTCACCGCACTCTGTGTGGCCGAGCCGAAGTTGCCGTCCACCGCGCCCACCGGGTAGCCCTGCTCGCCCAGGAGCTGCTGAACCGCCTTGACCTGGGCGCCCGTCGAGCCGCTTCGCTGGGTCGCGTACGCGGTGAAGCTCAGCTCGTCACCGCTGTTGCCGCCGTCGGCGTCTGCGCCCACCAGCTGCATGTAGCGCGTCCAGTCCCAGTACGGGCCCGGGTCCGTGTGATCGTTGCCCGGCGCCTCGCTGTGCCCGATGATGTGCGACCGGTCCTTCGGAATCCCGTACCGGTCGCACAAGTAGCTGGTCAGGGCCGCCGATGAGCGGTACATCGTGTCTGTGAACCAGGACGGGTCGTCGATGAATCCCTCGTGCTCGATGCCGAGTGCCGAGGCGTTCGCACCCCGCGCGTGGTACGCGGTGTCGCTGTCGTGCACCGTCTGGGTGATCTGACCGTCGGAGGAACGCACCACATAGTGGGCGCTCGCCTCCGCCGTCGGGTCCTGGAACCAGCTGATCGAGCCCGCGTACGAGCCCTGCGTGACATGGACGATCACCTTGTCGATCTTCGCCGACCGGCCCGTGGCGAAGTTGTTCGCGTCGGCCGGCACCCACAGCGCCGAGGGGTAGTCGGCGCTGTCGGTGTGTACGTCGGTGCGTACGTCGGTGGTGGCGAACGAACCCTTCCGCGGTGAGACCGGACGGTCCGGCACCGAGATTTGCTCGCCCCCGGGGACGGTGGCGTCGAGCCCGTCGGCCAGGAACGTGTACACGGTGTCGGCGTAGAGAGCGGCGGCGCGGCCCGTCGAGCCGCTGTACCGGGCGACGGCCGGGTACCAGGCGTCGATGTCGTCGCGCTCTTGGTCGTCCAGGCCGAGCTTGTCCGCGTAACTGCGCAGCACCGCGGCGCCGCCCAGGATGTTGGCCCCGGTGTCGGTGCGGAGGTCGACGAGGGGCTTGCCGGTGAGGGTGGCCGCCCGCTCCAGCGTCCGGTTCGTGGGGTTGCTCACCAGGTGCATCACGCCGTACCCGTTCGCCTGGCTGGGACGCCCGGCGTGGCCGTCGAGACGGGTCTCGCCGTAACCGACGGCGGCGAGCAGATCGCGCGGTACGTCGAACTTCGCGGCCGCCCGCGCGAACGCCTGGTTCATGGGATCGTCGGCGGCCGGAGCGGCGAATGCCGGGGTGCCGGTCGCGGCCAGGGCCGTGACGGTGAGGGCCGCTAGGACGGATGCGCGGCCCTTTGTGTGGGCGGCGGCTCGTCTGGGCATACCTGCTCCTGCTCTGTGGGGGAGAGAAGTACGGCCCCGGGCCCGAGTGGGGTGGGCCGAGGGGCCGAAGCCCGCTCAGGGTATCGACGTGTTCAGGGCATGACAATCACTTGATCGTATGTCTGACTCCCTTTCACCCCTGTGCGGTTGACGTGCAGGTCAGAGCTCCGCCGGGCCGGCAGCGGCGTCACGGGCCGGCAGCGAAGTCACGGACCGGCCCGCCGGGCCCAGGAGGTTCCGAAGATCGCGTCCGAACGCCGGGCCGCCGACACGCTGTTCGGCCCGGCCGCCGCTGAACACCGGGGCCGGGCCGGGGAGCCGTCTACCAGTGGTCGCGGTGGATGACGTCCGCCACCGGACGGCGCCGGACCGGACCGAAGTTGCCCTGCGGCCATCCGACCGGAATGGCGGCGAAGGTGTGCATGTCCTCGGGGATACCGAGGGCCGCCTTCCACTCCTGCTCCAGCATCAGGTGCCAGATGGTGATGTTCGCCGCGAGCCCCAGCGCCCGTGCGGCGAGCAGGATGTTCTGCACGCCCGGGTAGACGCAGGAACCCTCGGCGAGTGCCTGGAACCGTGTCTGGGTGTTCATCATGTGCTCGGTCCCGGCCGGGCCGAGCGCGTGTGCGGAGGCCAGCAGCCCCTCCTCGTCCAGGCGCGGCTCCGGGAAGCGGTAACAGGGCACGATCAGCGCGGGCGTATCGGCGAAGTGGTCCCGCTGGTACTCGATCGCGGCGACCATCCGGCCGTACGCCGCTTCGTCCATGCCCTTCGGCGCGTACTTCCCGGTCGTCGCCAGATAGGCGTCCACGCACCGCTTCCACAGCGGCGCCAGGCGGGCCATCACCTCACGGTCGGTCACCACCACATACTCGTAACACTGCATATTGCCGCCGCTGGGTCCCCAGACAGCGGCCTGCACGAGCTGCTCCAGCGTCTCGGCGGGCACCGGTTCCGGCTTGAGACGGCGCATGGCGCGCATGGTGGACATCGTCGGAAAAAGCGCGGGTCCGTCGGCCCCGGCCCCATCCATCGGTATATCTGTCGTCATGATCACGGAGTGTACGGGCGAAGCCCCGTCAGTCGGCCGCCCTTTCCCGCCGGTTCGGCGAGCGCGCATTCGGTACCGAGGGCGTGAGAGGGCGGCGGTGACCCGTCGGAGCCAAGACGCCGGTGGGGCCGCCCGGCGACCGGCCGGCCCCACGCGCGGCCCGCGGCATTCGCGCCGCAGGTCCGGGGGTCAGTGACTGCCCTGGCTCCGGGCATGGACGTCGACCCGCACGATCTGTGGGTCGTGGTCGCTTGCCTGGTCGGCGAACTCCGCGTTGATGTGCACCACGTCGTAGTCGAAGCGGCGAACGCCGGGGCTGGTCAGGATGTGGTCCAGCGTCTGCGAGTTGCCGTCGTACACGTAGCTGTACTGCTCGCTCGTAGGGATCGTGGTGATCAGTGGCTTGAGTGCCTTGCCGTTGGTCAGCGCGTCCATCGTCGGGGAGAACGCGAAGTCATTGAAGTCGCCGAGCGTGACGACCCGGGCCGAGGCGTCCGCAGCCAGCAGCGATTTGACGAAGGTGTTGACCTCCGCCGCCTGCTTCACCCGCTTGGTCTCCGAGCGGCGCTGCGGCTCCTGGTACCGGCCGTGCAGGGGCTGGTCGCCGCCCTTGGACGTGAAGTGGTTGCCGATGACGAAGACCGGCTTCCCGTGGAAGCGGAACTCGCCGACGAGCGGCTTGCGACTGTCGGTCCATGCTTCATCGGTTGGGGCGATCCGGCCGGGCGACGCCGAGAGCGTCACGCCCTTCTTCGTCTTCACGGCGGTCACGGCGGTGGTCGCGTCGCCGCCCGCGCGGTCCACGAAGTCGACCCTCTCGGGATTGAAGAGGAAGACGTTACGGATGTTGCCGCCGGGTTCGCCGCCGTCCTTGCCGTTCTCCGGGGAGACGTACCGCCATGCGTACCGCGGACCGCCCGCGGCGACGATCGCGTCGGTGAACCGCTGCAGCGTCGCCTCGGAGCCGACCGTGCCGTCGTTCACCGCGCCGTTGTCGTCCTGGATCTCTTCCAGCGACACGATGTCCGGGGAGGAGAGGTTGACCGCGACGCCCTCGGCGAGGGTGTCGAACTTGGCCTGCTCGTCCAGTGCGTCCAGGTTCTCCACGTTGTATGTGGCGACGGCGAGCTCGTTGCCCTTCTGCTTCCGGGTGACTTCGCGCCGCAGGTGGTTGTCGGTGAGCGTGCCGACCTCGGTGGCCTGGAGGTTGTAGCCGCCGAACGACGCGTAGTCCATGACACCGGTGGTGGCGCCGGACAGGACATCGCCCACGTCGGCGACGGGGACGGGCCGGGCCGGGTCGAGCGACATCACCTTCATGCGGCCGGTGTTCTGGTCGTTGTACGAGGAGTACAGCGTGCCGCCCCGCGGGGTCCGGTTCTCGTCGGGCTTGACGGTCACCCAGACCTCGTCGTACTTGGTCGTCGCACCCGCCACCCGGGTGTCGGAGATCCGGACCCGGGAGCCTTCGAGCGACTCGTAGAGGTCGAGGGCGTACGCCGACGGGTCGAGGGTCAGCGGGTCGGTCGAACCGCCGTCCGCCGAGGGGACGTAAGCGCCCGGTACCGAGGCCGCGTCGAGCACGACCGGGGCCGGCAGTGCGTTGCCCGAGGACAGGACCGTCGTCTTCGGGGTGGTGATCTCGGTGATCGACTGGGTGGTCGACGACGGGTAGTACTCGTCCACCTTGCCACTGACCAGCACCGAGTCGCCCACGGCGACATCCGGCGCGGTGGAGCCGGTGTAGACGAACACGCCCTCGCCGGTACGGGCATCCGTGTCCGGTGCGGTGTCCTGTATCCAGAAGCCGCGCGAACCCGTGGTCCGTACGCCGGTGACGATGCCGGGGACACCAATCACCGGCGTACCGTCCAGCGGTGACACACGGGTGGTGCCCTGGATGTCGTGGATACGGACGGTGCCGGGCTCGGTCGGGCCTCCGGGGTCCCCCGGACCGGAACCGCCTGACGTCTCACCGGCCGAGTTGACCGGCGTCGGGGTGCCCGCGGTGAGGTCGGCGGCGTTGTCGTCGGTGTCGAAGAGGGAGGCACCGCGCGCCACCGAGGAGGCGTTCGACGCCCCTGTCACCGGGCCGCTGCCCTCCCGTACGACGGCCGAGCCGTAGCCGACGAGGTCCACGATCCGTGCGTCGGCCGCGCAGTCGGCCGCCGTCTTGCAGGTCAGCGGGGTCGTGCCGGAGACGAGCGCGACGGTTCCGCCGCCTGCCGCCATCGCGACCGTGCCGGTGGCGTCCGGTGTCGGCAGGGCGACGGTGCCGCCGGTGCCCGCGGCCTCGGCGACGAGGTGGTGGTCGCCGGGGGCGACGGACCCGGTCAGTGCGGAGACCTGCCACAGCGAGCCGGCGGAAGGAGCGGCGGGCAGGTATTGCACGCTGAAACCGGACAGGTCGTACGCGACGGAACCGGCGTTGGCCAGCTCGATGAAGTCGCGGGTGAGTGTCGCACCCGAGTTGCCTCCGCCGCCGTACACCTCGGAGATCACGGCGGTCGAGGACGGAGCCGCGAAGGCGGCGGGCAGCGCGGTGGCCGAGAGCGTCACGGCGACGGCGCCGGCCAACAGGACGGAACGGGATCTGGATATGTGCACGGTGGGCTGCTCCCGAAGAGTGGTGAGGGCAAAAACTATGCGCGTAGAACCAGCCGTGACAAGACATCAGAAGTTAAATCCAGTAATCGCTCCGGCGGCCTGGAGGTGCGGAGGGCGAAGAGTGCGGAGGTGCGGTGGGGTATCTCCGGACGAATCCCCGTTCGACATGCAACCAAAAGGTTGCCTATGGTGGTGGGGGATCGCGGTGCCGCACCCGGAGGCGACTTCGGACCGAGAACACGAACAGGTGATGGTGAGCGTGATGGCGGCGATGGACACGATATTCAAGGCACTCGCCGACCCGAGCCGCCGGGAGCTGCTCGACCGGCTCAACGCGCGCGGTGGCCAGACGCTGCGCGAGCTGGGTGAGGGCCTGGGCATGAGCCGACAGGCGGTGAGCAAGCACCTGGCGGTGCTGGAGTCGGCGCTGCTGGTCACCGCCGTGCGCCAGGGCCGGGAGAAGCTGCACTACCTCAACCCGGTGCCCATCCGGGAGGCCGCCGACCGCTGGATCGGCCGGTATGAACGCCACCGCCTGACCGCGCTGTCCCATCTCAAGCAGACCCTGGAAGGAACGGCCATGGACAAGCCCGAGTTCGTCTACGTCATCTACATCCAGACCACTGCCGAGAAGCTCTATCAGGCGCTGATCGACTCCGAGTTCATCAAGATCTACATGGGCGGTTACGGCCCCGAGTCGACCTGGGAGGTCGGCTCGCCGGTCCGCTGGAAGATGGACCCGGACGGCGAATTCGAGGAGGTCGGCCAGCGGGTCCTGGAGGCGGAGCCCGGCAAGCGGCTCTCGTACACCTGGCACACCCTGCAGCCCATGCACCGCCAGATGTTCGACTTCGCCTCGGACGAGGAGTGGGAGAAGGCCGTCCGGGAGCGGTCGAAGGTCACCTTCGACATCGAACCGGCCGACGAGCCCGAGATGGGCATCAAGCTGACGATCACCCACGACGGGTTCGACAGCCCGGACAGCAAGATGCTGGAGGGCGTCAGCAGCGGCTGGGTCGTGATCCTCTCCACGCTCAAGACCCTTCTGGAGGGCGGGAAGTTCCTCGACGAGCCGGCCTGACGACGAGCGGTCCGGCGCCGAGTCCACAGCGGCGCCGGACGCCCGCCACGGCACCGCAATGTGCGGGCAACACGCAACAGTTGTACGTATGTTTGGGGTGCGGGCACCGGTTTGACCGCCTCACGCCATTCCGGGCACGCCGGCCGCCTGTCGGTCCGCGGCGACGTCCGCCTCGCTATCGGACGGGTGGAAACCCGGTGACGGGTGTGTGCCGCCATCGGCTCAGGCGCCGGGTACCCGGTCAAGGAAGTCGCTGGCCGACGTGATGCGCCCGTCGCCGGCGAGAGTGAGCGCGTCCGACCCGGCGACGGGCGCCGAGGTCATGGCTGGAGCGTCGCCGGTGAGGTGTCGCATTGCAGTAATGCGCAAGTGAAGGCTCGATGGTCCTGGTGCAACTCGATGGCCTTGGTGCAAGGGGAGGGAAAGCCTCCTCACCCCTGGCTGCCCGGGATGACATGCATGGCCGCTTCCTCGGCCGATGCCGCCGCTCCGTCGATCCCGACGTCCTCGGCTGCCATGGTGTCCGGCTCATTGATGTCCAGCTGCCGGGTGAGACGGCCGGCCCGTACCGTACCGACTTCCGCGTCCCAGAGCTCGCCGTCACCGTCGGACAGATCCCCCACGTCGTCGCCGGTGTCATCGGTGATCTCGGGCAGTTCCCGTGCCAGACGGCCCTCCAGCGGCTCGCCGCTGTGCTGCTCGGCGGCCGTGGTGCCCTGGTCCTCCACCGCCCACGGTCGCTCGGGCGGGGAGTAGCCCTCGTCGAGGAGGTCGGTCAGCCCCCGGTTGTCCAGGGTGTCCTCGATGTCGAGCTGCTCGACGAGGTCGGAGGCCTCCGGCTGTTGGGGCTGGTAGACATCGTCTCCCATGTCGGCATCCTTCATGGTCTGTCCCTTCCCGATTTCGGGGATCCCGGTCGTGCATGCCGCACACGCGACTCGGGGGAAAGGGGGCATTTCTTCGATATACGCCTGAGTGCCATCGAACCGCCCGTATGGGTTCAGGATAAGTGGCCCGGGTATGAGCCCGCAGCCGTGGACCGCTGCCCGGGCGCGGTGGGCTCGTCCGGGGGACGATGGAAGGGGCAGGCGGTGCATGTCCTGCCCATCCCTATCGAGAGAACCGCCATGGATTACCCGGAGAGCTACCAGTTGGTATTTCAGGCGTCCGCCGTGGAGGACGACACGGTGATCGTCCGGCGTACGGCGCAGTCGGGGGCGGGCGGATACCCGATCTACGAGGACGAGACCGGAATCGTGCGCGCGGAGATCAGCGACCGGGGAGAGGTGCGCATGCTGGCCAGCGGCGGACACCAGGTTCTCGGCACCCCGCTGGTGGTGCGGGAGCCGAGCGCCTGAACGAGCCCGGGGCCCGTCCGGCGGATCATGACCGGACGGGCCCCAGGCACCACAGGAAGGCGGATCGGTTCCGCGCCGCTTCCGTCAGCCCTCGGTCCAGCCGTGGTTCTTGGCGAACTGCAGCAAACCACCCCGGATCTGGAGAATCTGAGCCCCCGTCAGTGACGGTGCCGACTCCAGCAGGACATCGGTCACCTCCTTGGTGTACTCAGACGCACTGAGCACATCGCACAGGGTGTCGTCGTCCGCCGACCCGGAAGCGGCGATCTGAGCCTGCCTCGGAGGGGTCAGCGGCTTCCCGTCGGGACCCTCGGCGAGCCGGACGGACGATGCCTTCAGTCCGCGGTCGCCGTCCTCGATCTCGAACTCGACCGCCGTACCCGTATGAACGTAGGACTCGGGGATCAACATGTCGTTCACATGGAGGAACACATCCTCACCGCCGTGATCGGGTGAGATGAAGCCATATCCCCGTGCGCCGTCGAACCGCACCACGCGACCAGAAACCACGCCAACCCCCAAGAAAGAACCGGGCCCCTTGCCCGTATGCCACACATGGCTCGACCGGAGGATAGCCCTGTGCGGCCGGGCGGCGCGACCCGATCGCGGGGAATCGCCCGGACCGGCTCACCTGAGCCTGCGCGCGGGCGGGGGTGTGGTTCCGGACGCCAGCGGGGAGCGGGCCAGCTCGATGCAGCCCACCGTGATCAGGGCGAGCGCGACCAGTTCGGGCAGCACCCACCATCCGGTGCGGAGCTTTTCGCCGAACAATGTCACCCCGTACAGGACGCTGATCAGCGCGTCGCCGAGCGTCAGCGGCGGCTGGACGACGACCAGCATGCCCGCCTGGAGGGCGTTCTGGAGGAGGAACAGCGAGCCCACCCCGGCCGCGGCGGTGGCGTACAGCTGCCAGGACATCAAGAGTGCCACCGCTCCGCCGCCCCCTGCGAGCTGGGCCATGGCGTCCTTCATGAGCGCAGCCGTGAGCGAGTACCCGCATGCGGCGGCGAGGCCGAGCAGTGCGCCCCGGGGGTTGCCGCGCGTGCTCAGGGCGGCGCCGATCAGTGCGGCCTCGAAGACTCCGGTCAGGATCAGAGCCGGCACCCAGGCTGCTCCCTGCACGGATGTGCTGCCGCCTTCCGGAGCCGCGGATGCCATGCCCAGGGCCAGCCCCAGGGTCACGGCCCCGACCGCGTACCAGAGCGGCCGGGACAGCCGGACCCGCATGGCGAACCCGGCCATCAGCAGCGTGACCGGCAGTTCGATCACAAAGATCGGCTGGACCACCGAGATCGGTCCGGTGGCCAGCGCCACGGCCTGGCACACGGCCGCGACGATCACCAGGCCGATCCCGGCGAGCCACACCCGCTGGCGCAGCAGATGCCCGATCAGCGACAGACGCATCGCCTTGCTGTCGGGGACGTCGCGGGCGGCGCGGCGCTGGAGAACGGAGGCCGCACCGTCGCTGAGTGCGGTCAGAACGGCGAACAGGACACTGATCACGAACCCATGATGTGGGCGGCGGGCCCACGATCCGGGGTCCTGAGGCGCGGCGGCATGGCGGGCGAAGACTTCGCACGGTGAGCATCCGCCAAGGCGCGTTACGGCAGCAGCCCCGCCCGATGGCGCGCTACGGCAGCAGTCCCGCCCGTCGCGCCGTCACCACCGCCTCCAGGCGTGTGTGCGCCCCCAGCTTGCGCATCGCGGAACGCAGATACCCCTTCACCGTCTCCGGCCGCAGCCCGAGCCGCTCCGCCGCCACCGCGTTCGTCGCCCCCGCCGCCACACAGGCCAGCACGTCGACCTCGCGCGGTGCCAAGTGCACCCCGCAGGGCCTCGGGGCGCGAGTCCCGGCCGCGGAGGCGAGCCGGCCGCACACCGAGAGCAGCTCGTCGCGCAGAACCGGGTCGACGACCTTCGGCACCAGGGCACGCAGTTCCCGATGAGCCTCGCGGACGTCCTCCCACGCCTCCGGCGTCGCCCTCGGGCCCCTGACCTGCTCCCGGGTCACGGCCAGGAGCTGCTGCACCTCGTCCCGTACGACCAGGCCCTGTTCCACATCGCGGGCAGCGGCGACCGCCGCGTCGAACGTACGGTCCCCGAGCGTGATCGGCTCACGCAGCGCCCCGTACAGCACGCCGCGCACCTTGCGTCGCACGACGACGGGCACCGCGACCACCGAGCGCAGGCCCTCCGCGGCGACCGCCATGTCGTACTCGTGGCTGATGTGGCGCGAGGAGCGGTAGTCGGATACCGCGCACGGCCGGGACAGCGCGATCGACTTACCGCCGAGCCCGCTGCCCGCCGAGATGACGAGCCCGCGCAGGGCGGCGGTCCGCGCCCCGTTCAGCTCGGCGATCCGGGCATGGCGGGCATCAGAGAGCAGCCCGCCGAAGGCCACGGGAAGTCCACTGGTCCGGCGCAGCCGCAGCAGCGCCGCTTGCATCTCGACCGCCTCGACGGATTCCGGCACACTGACGCCTCTCTGCCCGGCTCCGGGGGCTCGGCAGCCCCGCTTGCTGCACCCCCGTTCGGGGGTGGTGAGACCAGGGTCACTGTTTACATGATGTTAGGTGACCGCTCCGGTCCACGATGAGGAGGGCACATGTCGGCAGCCAGTGCGACGGAGACGTTCCGGGCCGCCCGGGATTTTCTGCTGCAGCACCGCGAGGACTACCGCGCGGCCTACGAAGGCTTCCGCTGGCCCCGGGCCGATCATTTCAACTGGGCGCTCGACTGGTTCGACACCATCGCGGAGAACAACGACCGCACCGCCCTCCACATCGTGGAGGAGGACGGCGGCCGCACCGAGGTGTCCTTCGCCCGGATGGCCGCCCGCTCCAACCAGGCCGCGAACTGGCTGCGCGCCCAGGGGATACGGGCCGGGGACCGCATCCTCGTCATGCTCGGCAATCAGGTCGAACTGTGGGAGACGGCCCTGGCCGCGATGAAGCTGCGCGCCGTCGTCATTCCCGCCACCCCGCTCCTCGGCCCGGTCGATCTGCGCGACCGGGTGGAGCGAGGGAGGGTCCGGCATGTCCTGGTACGGGACGCCGACACCGCCAAGTTCGACGAGGTGCCCGGCGACTACACCCGGATCGTGGTCGGCGCGGACGCGCCCGGATGGCTCTCGTACACCGGCGCCGACGGCCAGCCGGAGACCTTCGAGGCGGACCGGGAGACCGACGCCGACGAGCCGCTGATGCTCTACTTCACCTCCGGTACGACGGCCAGGCCCAAGCTCGTCGAACACACTCATGTCTCGTACCCCGTGGGCCACTTGTCGACGATGTACTGGATCGGCCTCAAGCCCGGGGACGTCCACCTCAACATCTCGTCGCCCGGCTGGGCCAAGCACGCCTGGTCGAACCTCTTCGCGCCCTGGAGCGCCGAGGCGACCGTCTTCATTTTCAACTACACCCGCTTCGACGCGGGTCGGCTGATGGCCGAGATGGACCGCTCGGGCGTCACCAGCTTCTGCGCCCCGCCCACCGTCTGGCGGATGCTGATCCAGGCCGACCTCTCCCAGCTGAAGACCCCGCCGCGCGAGGTCGTCGCGGCCGGTGAACCGCTGAACCCGGAGGTCATCGAGACGGTGCGGCGCACCTGGGGCGTCACCATCCGGGACGGCTTCGGCCAGACCGAGACCGCAGTCCAGGTCGCCAACACCCCGGGCCAGCTGCTGAAGGCCGGTTCGATGGGGCGGCCCAGCCCCGGTTTCAAGGTCGAGCTGCTCGACCCGGTCACCGGTGAGCCCGGCGCGGTAGAGGGCGAGATCTCCCTCGATCTGTCGGACCGCCCGGTGGGGCTGATGACCGGCTACCACGGCGACCCGGACCGGACCGCCGAGGCGATGGCGGGCGGCTACTACCGCACCGGTGACATCGGCTCCCGCGACAAGGACGGATACATCACCTATGTCGGCCGCGCCGACGACGTCTTCAAGGCATCCGACTACAAGATCTCGCCGTTCGAGCTGGAGAGCGCCCTGCTGGAGCACGAGGCGGTCGCCGAGGCCGCCGTCGTGCCGGCCCCCGATCCGGTGCGGCTCGCTGTTCCCAAGGCGTACATCGTGCTTGCGGAGGGCTGGGAACCCGGCCCGGACACGGCGAAGGTCCTGTTCGAGCACTCCCGGGCGGTCCTCGCCCCGTACAAGCGGGTCCGCCGACTGGAGTTCGCCGAGCTCCCCAAGACCGTTTCCGGCAAGATCCGCCGCATCGAACTGCGCGAGCGTACGGCCCAGGGCGCCGGCACCGAGTACGACGAGGGGGATCTGCAATGAATTTACGTGCACGGCACCGGTACTACGGCGCTGCTCGGCGACACCAGCGGACGTAATCTCGACCGCGCCCTCGAGGCCTTCGGTGCGCGCGAGGCGCTCGTCGACGTCCCATCGGGGCGACGCCGGACGTACACCGAATTCGGCGCGTCAGCGGACGAGCCGGCCCGTGCGCCTCGGCCAGGCCGGTCTGGACCAGCGGCGGAAGAAGCGCTTGGCTGCGGCCTTGTCCCACCGGTTCCGGACGAGGATGTCGAGCACGTTGCCGTCCTGGTCGACGGCCCGCCACAGATCCCACGGACGATCCATCGTGATCAACCCGAGGATCCTCCCACGCCATCCGCCAACGTCACAGTGCCCGGGCCCCCGTTGAGGCGCTCCCGTCCGGCCTGAAAGGATCACTGGGACCGTACGAACGAATGCAGGGGCGGGGAGCATGGTTGTTCTGGTGCTGATTGGCGTTTTGGCGCTCGTCGTCGGCGGATGCGCGTGTGTGGTGTGGGCGGAGCGCGGCGCGCCCCGCTGGGTCCGCGTCGTGGCGACCATGACGCTTACCGCAAGTCACCTACTGCGTCATGCCCAGAAGAACCGGCGCCGGAGCCCAATCACCGGCGATGAGAACGGCGGCGACGGAGGCGGCGACTAGGAACCTCAACGAACCGCCCCCGGGCCCGCTACTGCTCGGGAAGGTCCGGAAGATCGAACTGCGGGAGTGCTACGGCCAGTAGGGCCGGATCGCCCCGGGCGTTGTCAGGCGGCCTCGATGATGTCGCCGGCAACGCCCCGGGTCGCGGCCGCCCATTCGATCAGCAGCACCTCATAGGCGGCGGACTCCACGGAGGACCAGTCCTGTCCGGCTCGCGCGTCGACCAAGGCCCGTATCGCCTCGTTCGCCTCGGCGGCGGACGGGGGCGTCGGTCGGGTCGTGCGCGGCGGGTTGGTAAGTGGTGTGTGCCGTGGAGTTAAAACCATGTCCCCCACCTTAAGGCCCGCCACTGACAACCGACCGAACATTTGTGGCCCCTGGCCCGAACGTGACCGATCGCACTCACTGTTGCCGATTGGTTCCGGTGAGATACGGAACCTGCTTGCCGCGCGTGATCTCGCGTCGCATGCAGACCCTCGGCCAGCGGTCCAGGCCGTGTTCAGCCTCCTCCATCCTGATCTTCCGCAGTCCGTCGGTGAGTTCGGCGTCGCCCAGCGTACGGAAGCCGAGGCGGGCGTAGTACGGGGCGTTCCACGGGACGTGGGAGAAGGTCGTCAGCGTGAGCGCGCTCAACTGCCGGTCGGCCGCCCATCCGGCGAGGTGGTCGATGAGTGTGCTGCCCAGGCCGCGCCGTGCGGCGGACGGATGGACGGAGACCTGTTCGATGTGGGCCGCGCCGTCGACCGGGTCGGCGATCAGATAGCCGACCGGATGGTCGTCGGGGTCCGCGGCCACCCAGGCGCGGCCGGACCGGCGGTAGTCGTCCAGCAGGTCGAGCGGCGGGGGATCGTCGTCCGCGATGGTGGACATGCCGAGCGCGCGGAACGGTTCGCCGGCGGCGCGCTCGATGTCCTGAAGCAGAGGCAGATCGGAGCGGCGGGCGGTACGGATACGCATAGGGCAAGTATGGCGCCCCGGGCAGGACTCAGGCGCCGGTGCCGATCAGCTTGTCCGCAGGACTGTTGACCGGCTGGGGCGTTCCCGTGAGGTCCATGACGAAGAGCGGGATACCGAGACCGTCCGCGCATTCCGCCGCGTTCTGCGCGTACCCAGCGAGCGAGAAGAAGGCGCTCGTTACCGACGTGCTCAGTGCGTTCAGCCAGAGGCATTCGACGTCGCGCAGGGCGGTCGGGCGGGGGGCCGCGTCGACCTGGGCGATCAGCCCGGTGGCCCGCAGGTCGATCCGTGCGGGGGAGCGCTCCGGCGGTTGTACGACATCGTGGTAGCCCAGCCATTTCAGATACAGGGCGGCGCTCGCGACCGCGTCGCGCGGGGTGCGGATGGGCAGGGGGCGGAACGCAGGGCGGGGCGGCGGCGCCGTATGCGGCAGCGGGATGTGGGACGGCCGGGCGGTCCGGGGTCCGTCGGCGGGTTCGGGGGCACTGTCGGGAGCCGTCACCGGCCGGACCGGTATCCGCAGCACTGCCCCGCACGGGCAGCACAGCTCCGGCTGCGGCCACTGGTCGTGGCGCCCGCAGATGCGGCAGCGCACCGTCACCCAGTCGTCGTTCCAGGTGCGGTGCGTGATGGGCAGGGCCGGGGCGTCGCGCAGGACCGGCGGGGCGATCGGCGCACCGCACGGGCAGGGATAGACCGGCGGGCTGTACGCGTGGTTGCGACGGCAGGCCGGGCAGCGTACCGGCACCGACTCCACCATGATCCCCCTGATCTCCCTCCGGCCGCGGGCGCACGCCCCGGCGACGGGCCACCTCGGCGCACCGGTGCGCGCCGGCGCCGCCCGATACGGGCCGACTCCGTTCCGTACCCCCATCGTCCACCAAGAGCGAGGCCCTGGGGAGGGACTTGGCGTACTTCGGGGCCGGAGCGCGCCTCGGCCGCTTCGCGCGCTCTCCTGACGGCCGCCCCCGTGTCGGGCCGGGTGCCTTCCCGCACCGCCGCCCGGCCCGGGCCGGAGCGGGCCGCACACCCAGCAGATCACCACCGCCCCGACGGCAACCACATCCTCGCCCTGGACCTGGACAACGACTCCGTGTACACGTACCGGCTCGACGAGAACCGCGGCATGCTCGGCCAGGTCTCCCACGCGGCCCTGCGCCCCGGGGCCGGCCTGTGACGCTTCACCCGGGTGGCCGCTTCGCCCACCTGGCCTGCGAGGTCGACAACACCGCCGTCGTCTGCGGCTACGACCCGGCCACCGACACCCTGTCCCCGGGCGCTCCGCAGCCCACCGGAACCGGAACCGGCACCAGCTGCTCCGCGCAGTTCCTGGTCACCGGCGACGGCCGGTACGCCCACCTCGCCAACCGGGGTCACAACAACCTGACGCGCTACGCCGTCGAGGACGACGGGGCCGTACTGCGGCTGCTCGACACCGTGCCGGTAGGCGGCGACTTCCCCCGGCAGATCGCCTGCTCGCCCGACGGGAAGCTGCTCTTCGCCGCCACCGGAGGCCGAGCACGGTGACGGTCTTCCGGGCGACGCGAAGAGCGGCGGCCTGACCCGCACCGGTGACGCCTTCCCCGCCCCGGTGGCCGTCTGTGTGCTCCCGTACCGGGGAACGAGTCCGTCCGGCGACTGACGAGTCCGTCCGTCGGTCGAGGGCGAACTGTCACCGGACGGCCTCGGTGCCGGTCCGTTAGGGTCGGGCCCGAGCCGCGGGTTTCACACAGACGCGGCGAACGCATGAGGGAGGCACAGTGCGCTTGAGAGTGGAGTTCACCACCGAGCCCTTCGATCTCGACGAGGCGCCCGCCCACGCGGTCGTTGCCCGCGAGGTCATCCAGACGGCCGACCTGGACGCCGTGGACGTCGGCCCCTTCGGCAATACGGCGGAGGGCGGCGCGGACGAGGTGCTCGGTGCGGTGGACTCCCTGCTGCGCAGCGCCCTGGCATCGGGTGCCACCCGGGTATCGCTCCAGGTCAACGTCATCGGGGAGGGCTCGAAGTGACCGAACCGGCGGACCATCCCCTCGTCGCCGCGGTCAAGCCGCTGGTCGACGCCATGGGTGCCGAGCTGCTCGGGCCCGAGCAGGCGCAGGCCGACGACGTCGTGCTGGCCTGGGAGGGCGACGACGTCATAGCCGTCCGGCTGCCCCAGCTCTCGGAATCGCTCGACCACATCCTGGCCACCATGGAGCGCCGGCACGGCAGGCCCCTCGCCGAGCTCGACCGCAGGACCAAGCAGTCGGTGGTGCGGGCCCTGGAGGCGCGCGGTGCCTTCTCCGTACGGCATGGTGTGGAGACGGTGGCGGGCGCGCTGGGAGTCAGCCGGTTCACCGTCTACAACTACCTCAACAGGGAGAAAATGCCGCCAAAGGCGAGTAGTTGAGCCGTAGGTGAGCGAAGGCCGTGGAAGGGCGCGCGGGGACGTCGTCCGGATCAACGGGCGGCGACCTTTCACAGAGGCGTAATTTCAACAAAGTGTTGACGTGGTGTTGTGGAGGGCGTTAGCTATCCGCAGCCCGACCGACGCGCAGCGCAAAAACGCACAGCGAAAACAGCCACGGAGGCTCCCGTGACTTCGAGCTCCACACCGGGCCTCGCCCGGTTCAACGCCCTGGCGGACGACGAGGCCGCCACCGCGTTGCACGAGGTGTGCGCCAGTGAGCCATGGGGCAGAGCGATTCTCTCCCGACGCCCGTACGCCACCGCGGAAGCCCTTCTCCGCGCCGGCGACGCCGCCACGGCCGCGCTGACCGGGGAAGATCTGGCCGACGCGATGGCCGGTCACCCGCCGATCGGCCGCCCGAAGCCCGGAGACCCGACCTCTTCCCGCGAACAGCGGGGGATGGTGGGCGTCACCGAGGAACTCAAGGCCGAGATGCTCGAACTGAACCTGGCCTACCAGGAGCGGTTCGGACATGTCTTCCTGATCTGTGCCACCGGAGCAACCGGTGAGCAGATGCGCGACGCGGTGAAGTCCCGGATCGGGAACTCGCCCGAGCAGGAGCGCGGGATCGTACGCACCGAACTGGGCAAGATCAACCGCATCAGGCTCACCCGTCTCGTCACGGAAGGAGAGTGACGGCCTTGAGCACCGACACCACCGCATCGGTGTCCACGCACATCCTGGACACCAGCATCGGCCGCCCCGCCGCGGCTGTCGCCATCACACTCGCCGCCCGCAGTGGCAGCGCCGCGCCGTGGGTGACGCTCGGCGGCTCCGAGACCGACGCGGACGGGCGCTGCAAGGACCTGCCGGCGCTGCCGGAGGACACCACCCATGTACGCCTCGAATTCGAGACCGAGGCGTACTTCTTCGACAAGCAAGCCGAGGCGCAGCAGGACGCCCCCCGCGTAAGGGACAGCGGTGCGTTCTTCCCGGAAGTGGCGATCACCTTCGCCGTCGTACCGGGCGAGCACTATCACGTGCCGCTGCTGCTCAACCCGTTCGGCTACTCCGTATACCGAGGGAGCTAGCAGACATGACAGTCAATTCCCACCGGCCCCGCCCTGTGATCCTCGGCCAGAACCAGTACGGCAAAGCAGAGAACCGCGTCGTCAGGATCACGCGGGACGGCGACACCCACCACATCAAGGACCTGAACGTCTCGGTCGCTCTCTCCGGCGACATGGAGGACGTCCACTACTCCGGCTCCAACGCCCATGTCCTGCCGACCGACACCACCAAGAACACGGTGTACGCGTTCGCCAAGGAACACGGCATCGAGTCGGCCGAACAGTTCGGCATCCACCTCGCCCGCCACTTCGTGACGTCGCAGGAATCGATCAGGACGGCCAGGATACGGATCGAGGAGTACGCCTGGGAGCGCATCGCCACCTCCGACGGCAACTCACGGTTCATCGGCGCCGACGAGGTCAAGCACTCCTTCGTCCGCAAGGGCCAGGAGACGCGCACCACCCAGATCACCTTCGACGGCGAGAAGTGGCAGATCATCTCGGGGCTCAAGGACCTCGTGGTGATGAACTCCACCAACTCCGAGTTCTGGGGCTACGTCAAGGACAAGTACACGACGCTCAAGGAGGCGTACGACCGCATCCTGGCGACCGAGGTGTCCGCCAAGTGGCGGTACAACTGGACCAGCGACGACGCGCGGATGCCGAACTGGGAGAAGTCCTACGAGCAAACGCGCAAGCACATGCTCCAGGCCTTCGCCGAGACGTACTCCCTCTCCCTGCAGCAGACCATGTACCAGATGGGTTCGCGCGTCATCAACAGTCGCAGCGAGGTGGACGAGATCCGTTTCTCGCTGCCGAACAAGCACCATTTCCTGGTGGATCTGGAGCCGTTCGGGCTCAAGAATGACAATGAGGTCTACCTCGCGGCGGACCGCCCGTACGGCCTCATCGAGGCCACCGTGCTGCGGGACGGCATCGAGCCGCAGATCCCGGTCGACATGACGAACCTCTGACGCCGAGACCGCCGCACATCAGCGCCGGCGCGCTTGTCGCGGTCCTGCTCAATTTGTTCTTCCATCAATCTCGGCACCCACAGCCGCCCGGCTGTGGCACTCAAATCCTCCTAGGGTCCTGCCGTGCCCGCATCGCCGGAGAGAGAAGGACGCACCATGGCAGCATCGGCCGCCCCTGATCACCTGGAACGCATCGTCATCGAGAACTGCTCGATCGCGACGGTCGACGCCGACGACACCGAGTACGCCTCGGGCCATGTCGTCGTCGCGGGCAACCGCATCGAATCCATCGGCGCGGGCCGGGCACCCGAGGACCTGGACAACGTCGTGCGCCGCATCGACGGCACCGGGCATCTGGCCACCCCCGGCCTGATCAACACGCACCACCACTTCTACCAGTGGATCACCCGCGGTCTCGCCACCGACCACAACCTGTTCGACTGGCTGGTCGCCCTGTACCCGACCTGGGCGCGCATCGACGAACCGATGGTCCGCGCCGCCGCGCAGGGCTCCCTCGCCATGATGGCCCGCGGTGGCGTCACCACCGCCATGGACCACCACTACGTCTACCCGCAGGGGGCCGGCGATCTGTCCGGTGCCATCATCGGGGCCGCCCGTGACATGGGCGTACGGTTCACCCTCGCCCGCGGCTCCATGGACCGCAGCGTGAAGGACGGCGGGCTGCCGCCGGACTTCGCCGTGGAGACCCTCGACGGTGCGCTCGCCGGTACCGAGGCGACCGTAGACGCACACCACGACTCCTCCTTCGACGCGATGACCCAGATCGCCGTCGCACCCTGCTCCCCGTTCTCCATCTCCACCGAACTTCTGCGACAGGGGGCCGAGTTGGCCCGCCGCAAGGGAATGCGCATGCACACGCACGGTTCGGAGACCGTGGAGGAGGAGAAGTTCTGCCACGAGCTGTTCGGGATGGGCCCGACCGACTACTTCGAGTCGACCGGCTGGCTCGGCGACGACGTATGGATGGCGCACTGCGTCCATATGAACGACTCCGACATCGCCGCCTTCGCCCGCACCGGAACGGGCGTCGCGCACTGTCCCTCGTCCAACGCCCGGCTCGCCGCGGGCATCGCCCGGGTGCCCGACATGCTCGCCGCGGGCGTCCCGGTCGGCCTCGGCGTCGACGGTACCGCCTCCAACGAGTCCGGCGAACTCCACACCGAACTGCGCAACGCCCTTCTCATCAACCGCCTCGGCGCCCACCGTGAAAAGGCCCTGAATGCCCGTCAGGCCCTGCGCCTGGGAACGTACGGCGGCGCCCAGGTACTCGGCCGCGCCGACCAGATCGGCTCCCTGGAGCCCGGCAAGCTCGCCGACCTGGTGCTCTGGAAGCTGGACACCCTCGCCCACGCCTCCATCGCCGACCCCGTGACCGCACTCGTCTTCGGCGCCGCGGCCCCCGTCACCCTCTCGCTCGTCAACGGCAAGCCCGTCGTCGAGGGCAACCACCTGATCACCGCGGACGAGGACGCCATCGCCCGTGCCACCCGCGACGAGGCCCGCCGCCTCGCGCGGATCGCCGCCGGAGCCTGACGCTCCGGGGCATCCCGATACCGGCCGGCCGAGGGGGACGGCCGTCGACCGGTTGCCGTGGACCCGAGCGGGGTCCACGGCAACCGGTGCGGGGGCGCGCACTTGCCGACGGGTGCTGCCGTGCGCGCCACAGCCGCGACCCGGGTCTGCGTCAGCCGATGTGGTAGCTGTCGCCGTACACCTTCCAGTCGAGCGGCGGATCCAGGTTCAGATTCCTCTTCTTCAGGAAGATCCGCTGGGCCGTGTCCACCCGGCTGGTGTCGGAGTGTTGCCTCCTCCTGCCGCATGGCCCGGACCCGGGCGTCCAGGAAGGCGAGCAAGCGCCGTACACCCTTTCGGCACAGGGGAGTTGGGGATTTTCTGTCGAACGCGGGAAGGCCCCGCACCGCGCGGAAGGCGCGGTACGGGGCCGAGGCGCGAGGCCGGAGTGTGTTGGCTCAGCAGTTGAGGTAGGCCGTGTGGATCCAGACGCCCGTGGGGCCGCCCCAGAGGTCGCCCATGATCCAGTTGCCCTGCTTGCCACGGTAGTTGAGGTTCTGGCCGCTGTTCACCTGGCCCAGGACCGGGAACTCGGAGCCCGGCCCGCCGCGGAAGTTCACCCCGTTGTCGTTGACGGTGCAGACCGCGGCCGGTGCCTTCGCGGCCTGCATGGCAGCGGGGCTCTGCACGGCCTGGGCGGCGGGGCTGACGGCCAGGCCGAGACCGGCAGTGACCATCGCGGCCAGCAGCATCTTCTTCATCATGCGGATCTCTCCTCGGTGTTCCGGCCCACGTCGGCGTGTGCCGTTCGTCAGCCTCAACGGAGCTGCCGACCGTCGGGTCACGGGTCACGATCACCCTTCACACAGGAGTGAAAGCGCAGGTCATATGGCATGTGCACCGGCGCACGCAGTCAGCCGGGCGGACGCTTCCCGCGCCCGTCGATCACGGGTTTAACGGGCGTCGATCCGGTAACGGTCGCCGTACACCTGCCACCGCAGCGCTGTCTCACGCCTCGGTGAACGGGCGGCCGAGCCCGTCGTGCGCATCGCTGCCCCTCAACCCCGCCAGGCCGTGGAGGAGCCGCGGGGGAAAGGTCTTCGGCCATTCGGCTGTAGCGTCATGGGTATGGAAGATCAGTCTGTTGTGGATGTCGGCGATGTACGGCTGGCGTATCGGACCTGGGGCGACCCCTTCGGGTCGCCCGTGGTCCTGCTGCACGGCCTCGGCGGCTCCGCCGCGAGCTGGGAGGCGGCCGGAAGCCTGCTCGGCGAACAGTGGCGGGTGTATGCCCTCGACCTGCGCGGTCACGGCGAGAGCGACTGGCCGGACGAGTACTCCTTCGAGCTGATGCGGGACGACGTCCTCGGCTTCCTCGACGAGTGCGAGCTCGACCGGGTGGGCCTGGTCGGCCACTCGATGGGCGGCGTCGTCGCCCATCTGCTCGCCCAGGAGCACGCGGACCGGGTGGAGCGGCTGGTGCTGGTGGAGACCCCGCCGCCGTTCCCGAGCGAGCCCGAGCCGGTCGCCGAGCCGGAGGGACCGGTGGACTACGACTGGGCCGCGGTCGCTCCCATCCGGGCCGAGGTGTCCGACCCCGACCCCGAGTGGGCGGCCGGCCTCGGCGAGATCGTCGCGCCGACGCTGATGATCGCCGGCGGCCCGGAGTCCACCATGCCCCAGGGGCGCCTTCAGGACATGGCCTCGCTGATCCCGGACTGCCGGCTGATCACGATCGGGGGCGGTCACCGAGTGCATGAGGTCCACCCCGACCAGGTGGCCCAGCAGATCACGGAGTTCTTCACCAGCTGAAGGGTCTGCGGCTGCCGGCGGACCGGCCCGGCAACTGTGCGCCGCGCTCGGCCTCCACACGCGGCCGGGGTCATTGTCAGTGCCGGGTGCCATGATCCGCTTCATGGAACTCGTACCGTTCTTCGTCGAAGTCGATGCCCAGCCGTGGGCCGGGCCTGCTGGCGGAGCCGGTGCAGACCCCGGCCGCGGTGCTCGCCCTGCACGCGATCGCACCCGAATCCCTCGATGCCCCACGCCTGGCCGGTCTGCTCCTGGACTCCGCCGAGAAGGACGCCGACGCGGTGACCGCACTGGACGCGCTCGTCGTCCTCGGCCCCGGCGCTCTCACCGAGGACCATCGCCGCCGCCTGACGGCCCTGGCCGAGCGGGACCTCCGGGTGACGGCCTCGGGCCTGGAATCCGGGATGGCCCCTGCTGACGAACGACTGCGCGAACAGGCACGCGAGGCGGCGCGCATGCTGAGCTGACCCGGGCAGCCTGTGATCCGCCTCGGCCTCGCACCGCTTCGATGACGATCCGCGCCAAGCTGCCTGACGGGGAGTGGGGGAACTTCTCCGCACAGCGCACGGTCGTCCTCGGCGATTGACGGGCCCACAGACGGCGTGCGCGGAATCGAACCGTATGGTCCATTGATCCCGGAAACCTCGCGTACGGGCACCACGAGGAACAGGGGTTGAGCAATGGGCATGGGCTCCAGGGCCGACGCGCTGATGGACGGACTCAAGGCGGATCCGGAGCGGCTCACGACCTTTGCGTCCATCGCGTCCATCGCGTCCATCGCGTCCATCGCGTCCATCGCGTTCCCCGGCTTCCCTGGCTTCCCTGGCTTCCCCGCCGGACCCGTGCGGCCGGCCCGCGACCTGCCGGTGGAGCTGCTGCGCGAGGCGGGGGTCGAGCGCATCGACCGGCTTGTCCTTCCCGACACCGTGCCGATCATCGTTGCCGAGGTCCCTCCGCCGCCCGACGCCCCGACCGTGCTGCTCTACGTCCACCGGGAGGTACAGGGTTTGCTCGTCACCCATCTGGAGTTACTGCGCCCGTTCGGAATTCTGCTCACCGTCACCCCGGGCGACATTGGCCCCGGTTCCGAGCCCGCGACCGGGGCCCCCGCCTATCGCGCCGCGCTCAGCGCCCTGCGCGAGGGCTGTGGCACGGACGCCGCCCTTGTCGCCGGCGGCGGCTCGATCCCGCTGGTCAACGGCCTGTCCAGGGCCGTGCCCGGAGCCGAGGTGCTGCTCTTCGGGGACCAGGAAAGCATGGGCAACCTGCACGCGCCCAACGAACGGGTGCTGTTCTCGGAGCTGCGCTCGGCGGTCGTCGCCGAAGCCGCGTTCCTGCGCGAGTACGCGGTTTCGTACCGGGGCGGAAGCACCGCATGAGCACGCCCGGCACCGATGCCCGACCGGAGCAGAAGCAGCCGGACAGACGGAAATTCACCTTCCCCAGCGCCCTGACCGTCCTGGTCGTCGTCACGCTCGCCGTCTGGGCGCTGGCTTTCCTGATCCCGCCCGGCGCGTACGACCGCGACAAGGACGGCGCACCGATCCAGGGGACGTACCACCGCGTCCCCTCCGGCCAGACCATCGTCGACCGCCTGGGTGACCTCTTCCTCTCCCCGGTCAACGGCCTCTACGGTGTGCAGGACACCAGGACCGGGCGGGTCGGCCCGGACACGGTCGGCGAACTGTACGGCAGCGCAGGCGTGTTCCTTTTCGTCATCGCGATCGGCGCCTTCATCACGGTCGTCTTCGCCACCGGCGCCCTGGACCTGGGCATCGGACGCCTCGCCCACCGGCTGCGCGACCGTGGCGCCCTGCTCATCGCGGGCGTGATGCTGGTTTTTTCCCTCCTCGGTACGGTCGAGGGCTTCGCCGAGGAGACTCTCGGTTTCTACGGACTGATCGTCCCGCTGATGCTCGCCCTCGGCTACGACCGCATGGTCGCAACCGGCACGATCATCCTCGGCGCGGGTATCGGAGTCCTCTGCTCCACCGTCAACCCGTTCGCCACCGGTGTTGCCTCGTCCGCGGCCGAAATCTCGCTCGGCGACGGCATCGTGCTGCGCGCGCTGATGTGGATCGTGCTGACGGCGGTGACGATCGCCTACGTCATCCGGTACGCCAAACGCGTCCGAAGGAACCCGGACCGTTCACTCTCCGGCTTCCTCCCCGGCGACCGCGAACACACGGCCACCGGCGTGGGTGAGCCCCCGGAGATCACGAACCTTCACAAGACCGTCCTGGTCCTGGTCGGGCTGACCTTCGCCTTCATGATCTTCTCGGTGGTGCCCTGGTCCAGCGCCCTCACGGGGGAAGCCGAAGCCACCCCGTACGGCTTCGAGCTCGGCTGGTCCTTCCCGGAGCTCGCGGCGCTCTTCCTGGTGGCGGGCGTCGTCGTCGGCATCGTCGCGGGGTTCGGCGAGCAGAAGCTCAGCTCGACGATCGTCCAGGGCGCCGCCGACTTCATCTCGCCCGCACTGGTCATCGTGCTGGCTCGCGGGGTCACGGTCATCATGAACAACTCGCAGATCACCGACACGGTGCTGCACTCCATCGAGGGCGTGGTCTCGGGTACGTCCTCCGCCGTCTTCGCGGTCTTCGTCTTCATTGTCAACCTGCCCCTGGCGTTCCTGATCCCGTCCACCTCCGGCCACGCCACCCTTGCCATGCCGATCCTCGCCCCGCTCGCCGACTTCGCGGGCGTCTCGCGCGCAATCGTCGTCACGGCCTGGCAGGCGGCGAGCGGCTGGATGAACCTGTGGGTGCCGACGACTGCGGTCACGATCGGCGGGGTGGCGCTGGCGAAGGTGGGCTACGACAGATACCTGAGGTTCGTCTGGCCGCTGCTGGCGGTCCTGTTCGTGCTGATCTGCGGGTTCGTGGCCTTGGGTGCGGTGGTGACGTGACGCCTCGACTTCGGTTGGCCGGGCTCAGCCGGCCCTCGCAGCGCGCTGGACGACGACGATGTCCGGGCGGTCCCGGGCCGCCAGGGCGGCGGTGATCCCCACCCGCATGTCGGTGCCGCCGCCCCCGCTCAGCGTGATCTGCTCGGCGGCCGTCACCCGGGACACGCTCTGTACATCGGCGTCGCAGGCCAGCACGGTGACGCGGTTGCCCCGGATGCCCACCTCCCGCAGCACTCCGGTGACCTCCGCCAGCGCCGAGGCGAGCTCGTCATCACCCATCGACCGGCGGGTGTGGCCGGTCAGGTCCGAGGTAGGGTCGGGCCGGATTGTGCGTTCGTTCATAGAGCGAGATGGATACCGCGGAGGTCGGACCGTGACGGCAGCAGGAACGCCTTCGGCCCCGAAGCCGGGCCCTCCGCGCAATGAGCGCTGGGTGCAGGTCTGGGAGCTCCAGTGCGAAGAGGACAGGACAGGGAAGCGGCTCGACATCCCAACTCCGCCGAAGTACGCGTCCGCCGATTTCCTTAAGACGTCATCTCATTTGGGGAGTTCGGTAGTCTGCGGCTGTGGGGATCGTTGAGCGGTTGGTGCCAGATGAGTTGTGGGAGCTGTTCGAACGGGTAGCGCCGCCCGCTCCAGCGCGGCCACAGGGTGGTGGCCGACGGCGCTACGGCAACAGGGAGGTGCTGGCAGCGATCATCTTCGTGGCCACTTCTGGCTGTACCTGGAAGCAATTGCCTCGGGCCTTCGGGGCCGACGGCCCACCGGCGCTTCAGCGAGTGGTCGAAGGCCCGGGTCTGGGCCAAGCTGCATCGCCTGGTGCTGGACGAGCTCGGCTCGCGCGGGCAGCTGGACTGGTCGCGGTGCGCGATCGACTCGGTGAACATGCGGGCGATGAAAAGGGGGACCTGACAGGTCCGAATCCTGTAGATCGCGGCAAGTACGGGTCGAAGATCCACTTGATCACCGAGCGCACCGGTCTGCCGCTGTCCATTGGCATCTCGGGTGCAAACATGCACGACAGCCAGGGTCTTCAGCCGCTCGTGCGGGGCATACCGCCAATCCGTTCCCGCAGGGGACCGCGGCGTCGCAAGCCCGGCAAGTTGCACGGCGACAAGGGCTACGACTACCGGCACCTGCGGCAATGGCTCCGCAGCCGGGGCATCACGCATCGCCTGGCCCGACGGGGCGTCGAGTCCTCCACCCACTTGGGCCGCCACCGCTGGGTAGTCGAGCGGTCCGTGGCCTGGCTCGCCGGCTGCCGCCGACTCCACCGCCGCTACGAACGCAAGGCCGAGCACTTCCTCGCCTTCACCAGCATCGCCTGCACCCTCATCTGCTACCGCCGGATGATCGCTCGGGCCGCCCCTTAATCTTCCAGCCATGTATCGGATCGATGAAGCCCTGCCGAGTGTCGACGAGTACCAGAGCCTGCGCGCGTCGGTGGGTTGGGGCTCGCCGACACCCACCGACTGCGAAATCGCCCTGGCGGAAACAACGCTCGGAGTGGTTGCTCGTCATGATGAGCAAGCGGTCGGCATGGCCCGACTCGTCGGCGACAAGACTCTCTATCTCTTGATCGTCGACGTTGCAGTCCATCCCGCTCACCAGGGCTACGGTCTCGGGCGTGACATGGTCAGGAGGCTTGTGGAGTGGGCCAAGGAGCAAGGGACGCGCAACACGCTGTTGGTCGCCAGCCCGGAAGTCGTCCCGTTCTACGAGTCCCTCGACTTCTCTCTCGACGACAACCATCTGATGAAGCACACACCCACCTGGATTTCCTAAACCAAATGAGATGGCCTCTAAAGCGTCCTACTGGTCGCATCGCGGAAAGGTAGACATGCCCAAGGAGCGGTTCATCTCCTACCCCGACGCGTCGCCCGACTCGGACCCGACTCTGTTGCTCGGTTGGGCTGGCTGGGATCACAAGGACCAAGTGCAGGCTTTGATCAACGTGATCAATGACCGTACGGAGCAGGCTGGTTGGGAGACCTCGCGACTTACCCCGCTCATCGCGGGCATCCAGGAGCTGATGCCCTGGGTTCACCAGTGGCATGGTGAGTACGACGAAGAGTGGGATGGCACGCCCGCTGAGGAGTATCAGGCGTACCTGGACAAGCAGCGCGCCAAGCACGGGCTCTCGGCCGAGGACCTCATGGCGTGGCGGCCGGAGAAGAAGACTCGCGGCCGGGCAAAGAAGGCCGACTGACCCTCGCGTACGGTCTCGTGCAAGTGACCGCCCCGCTACCGGAGTTCGGTGGCGGGGCGCCGCCGTTCGTCCGGGGTCAGCTCTGCGCGGCGAACTTCACGAAGGCCGCCCAGCCGCCAGCAGCAACAGACAGGATGGGCCCCGTCTTATCCTTCGAGTCGCGGACGTGGACGGTGTTCGTGCGGGTCGCTACCTCGACGCACTCGCCGCCCGCTCCGCTGCTGTAGCTGCTCTTGAACCACGCGGACTCAGGCGTCCCCACAAGCGCTTCGGCGTTCATGTCTCTCCCAGAGATTTCTCGATGAGGGCCAGCGATTCGCGCGGAGTGATTGCCTGGGCCCGGAGGACGCCATACTGCTCCTCGAACTCCCGGACCGACCTTCGCTCCGTGTAGAGACGACTGTCCTTGTGCGCCTCAACGTACGCGATCCTCCGCTCTTCCTTGGTCTCGATCAAGGTGAAGGCGCCAGCCATTCCCGCGTGATCCTCGCGCCGGGTCGGCATCACCTGGATCTCGACGTTGCGGTATTGGCCGATCAGGAGAATCTGCTCCAACTGACCACGCAGCACTCCGTCCCCGCCCAGGGGGCGGCGCAGCATGCACTCCTCGATCACGAAGCTGATGATCGGCCTGGGGCGACGGGAATAGATCTTTTGCCTGGCCAGGCGGGCTGCCACCCGTTGCACCACGATCTCCTCTTCCAGCATCGGTCGCCACATCTCGAACACCGCCCGCGCGTACTCTTCCGTTTGCAGCAACCCGGGCACGCCGTGGTTGGCGTACACATGCAGCTCAACCGCCTCCGCCTCCAGCCTCGCCGCATCCCGGAAGAACGCCGGATACTGGGCCCGAGCAACCTCCCCCTTGCTGGTCTTCAGCACACCGCCCGCGTCCAGCAGTTCATCCGCCTGGTCGATGAACTTCGGCTGCGGGATCCTCCGCCCCTGCTCGAACGAGGCGATGCTCGACGCCGAGTACCCCGTCATCGCCTCGAACTCCGCACGCTCCAGCCCCGCCCGCACCCGGAAGAGCTTCAAGTGCTGGCCGAACACATGCAGAATGCCCGACCCCACCTCGTACTCATGCTCCGGCTGCTGTCGCTGATCGTCCACGTCCCACGCCTCCCGTTACCGTCCCGCGTCGCCCTGCCTGTCCCGAACCGTCCCCACTTACGCATCGGCCAACGAGGCCCACTGGGGCCGGTCATGCCCCGCACCGCGTACAGCCCGCGCGCGGACGCGTACAACAGGGACCCGTCGGCCCGTCTCTCCTGGTCAACGGTAGGCACGCACCGAGATCGTTTACTGGACGAACCGAGCAGTTCCCCCAGACGTGCGCACCCCGCAGCCGCCCGGCGAGGAAGGTGAAGTGCGCATCGCGCAACTCGTCCCTCGACGAGGCGTAATCCAGGCCATCCAGGGCGTGTTGCCTATGCAGATAGCGGCCCCGACGACTCGAAGCAATGCTTGGTCCAGCGCTCGATTCCTGACAGTCGCACGACACTCCGTTCGCCGCCAGCAGCACAGCGGACACCGGCCTGAGGTCGCATATGCGCCACTACCCCCTCCGCACTGCGCACGGAGCTGGCTAGGGTGATCGTTCCTGGCGGACCGGAACGAGGGGGCGGGCCGTATGGCGGCGAGCAGTGAGCGAAGGCGCAGGGCGGACATCGTGCGCTACTGGCGGGCTGTGGAGATGTTCAGCCCGCAGAAGGTGGAGAAGACCTCGCCGCCGAAAGGCATGTATCCCGTGGAATCCGAGAGCCCGCTGCCGTGGGAAGAGGGGCATCCCGTACGGCGGCGGAACCCGGGCCGGAACATGGTCAGGCAGCACACCGTCTACTGCGGCGTGTACCCGGTCGCGTCCGTCCGCGATGTCCTGCTTGATGTCTTCGGCGGCAGCGAGGAGGACCACGACGGCCGCGTGGATGGTGACAGTGCCCTGCTGGCCTTCGAGGTCACGGATGAAGGGCTGTTGGTCCAGGACTCCATCACCTTCTCCGCGTGTGCCTGGGCGGTGGGGCGCAGCCGTAAGCCCGGCCCGGGGGCCCAGGGCTGGCTCGACGGATTCGAGGAGGAAGCCGACGCGTGCGAAGGCGTTGTGCTGGGCGTCGGCGACGGCAAGGTGACGATCGCGGACACCGTGCCAGGGCGGCGGCAGCGGCCTTTCGCGGGGTTGCTGTGCGAGATCACGGTCGGCGCGGTCGGCGGTGCCTTGAACGCCGTACTCGGACCGGTGCTCGGTGACCTGGCGGTCGGTGCCCTCTCCGGCGCCGTCGACGCGGTGGCCGACAGCGGTGCAAGGCGCTCGGCCAGGCGCGAGGACGACGGGTCGCTGGACGAAAGCCCGTTGGACGAGGGCAACGCAGCTGATACGGCGGACGGCGACGATGCTCCGCCGCGGCTCGGCGAGAAGCCGCTGACCGTACGGGATCTTTCGGCCGTCACCCGGTGGGTCGCAGAACAGTTCGGTGTCACCGACGACCTGCGGCCGGAGACGATTCGGGTGCAGTGCCGATCTGTGTCCCGGCGGAAGGCCGGCCGGTCGGGCGGGTCGGACTTCCTCAACAGCTTCATCGCGGCGGACCTCGGCCTCGTCGCGGGCAGCCTCAGCAAGGACGAGCCGGGGCCCGCGCTACGGGACTACCTGACCGCCTCGACCGCGCTGCGCGGCCGTACGCGCATCGACCTCAAGCACGAACCCGGAGCGGTACTCGACGGCGTTCAGCCGTCCCATTTCCCGCTCGGGCGCTGGCCGGCGAAGACGGAGCATCCGCTGGTGCTGAGCCAGCAGTTCGCAGTCAACCGGATCGTGGAGCAGCTCGCCGAAACCGATGGCCTGTACGCGGTGAACGGCCCGCCCGGTACGGGAAAGACCACACAGTTGCGGGACCTCATCGCCTCCGTCCTGGTCATGCGGGCAGAGCGACTGTCCGAGCTGCGGCGGCCCGAAGACGCGTTCACCGACCGGGCGCACCGCTGGAGCACCGGCACCTACCAGCGGTCCGTCGCGGCGCTCAAACCAGAGCTGACGGGTTACGAGATGGTGATCGCGTCGGCCAACAACGGCGCCGTCGAGAACGTCTCCAACGAGATCCCCGCGCTCGAATCCGTCGCTGCGGAGTGGCGGGAGGAAGCGTCCTTCTTCCCGGAACAGGGACGACTTGTCCTCGACGGCGTACCGGCGTGGGGAACCCTCGCCGCGAAGCTCGGCAACAAGGGGAACCGTTCGGATTTCCGCAACAAGTACTGGTTCGGCCCTCCGCGCGAGGAGCGGGCCGAGCGTGGCGAAGGCATGCGGGACCTCCTGAAGGCGGCTGCTTCGCGCGGCAGCGACCTGATGTCGTGGCGGGAGTTTGTAGCTCGCTTCCGGGACGCACGGCAGACGGTGCAGACCCTGCAGGACGAGCGACAGCGAGCGTACGAGGCACTCCTGGACTTCAACGGTTCGCATGCGGCCGTCACCACCGCCCAGGAGGCGGTTCTCAGCGCCGAGCAGGACCTGGAAGCACTTCGGCAACCGGCCGCGGAGGCCCGTGCGGCTCGTGGCAGGGCGCAGAGGGACCTTGCAGGCCCTGCGGGCCGGAGGGCGGAGCACCGTCGGCACCGTCCCGGCCTGACCGCGGGCATCTTCACCCTCGGCGCGGCGCAGCGCGACTGGCAGGCGGAGGACCAGCTGCTGGCCGAGGCGGAGCAGACAGCTCGGGCCGCGTACGAGGAACACACGCAGGCGGCCGCCGCGTACGACCGGGCCGAAGCGGCCGGCAGAGGGGCCCTGGATGAAGCCGGGCGCGCCCTCGATGCGGCGGAAGGACGCCACGCCCAACTCCTGGCAACCCTGGGGGCAGCCCTTGAGCGCTGGGGCACCTGCATTCCGGGCCAAGAAGAGCGCGGCGAGAGAACAGAGGAGGATGCGAGGGAGCTCTCCTCACCCTGGTCCGACCCGGAGTTCACCCGGGCCCGCACCCGGCTCTTTCTCGCAGCGATGGATCTGCACCGTGCGTTCATCGAAGGCGCGGCCGACCGGATGCGCAAGAATCTCGACGCCGCGATGGACGTCCTCTGCGGCGACGCTCCCAAGACTCTGAAGCCGGAAGTGGTTCTGGCGGCCTGGCAGAGCCTCTTCCTCGCTCTGCCGGTCGTCTCCACCACCTTCGCCTCGCTGGATCGGATGTTCACGGGTCTCGGGCCCCGGTCGCTGGGCTGGATGTTGATCGACGAGGCCGGCCAGGCGACCGCGCAGATGCCGGTGGGTGCGCTGTGGCGGGCGCGCAGAGGCGTCATCGTGGGTGACCCGCTGCAGCTGGAGCCGGTGGTCACGCTGCCGCACACGGGGCAGCAGGCTCTTCGACGCACCTTCGGTGTGGCTGAGGAGTGGGAACCGTCCCGCACCTCGGCGCAGCGCGTCGCGGACCGGCTGAACAGCTACGGCACCTGGCTGCCCGCGCCCCAGGGCTCGGAGGACGACCGGGTGTGGGTGGGGTCGCCTCTGCGCGTCCACCGGCGTTGCGACGACCCGATGTTCACGATCAGCAACGAGATCGCCTACGACGGGCTCATGGTGCACGGGGTGCACCGGGACGACGAGTACGCCGTGGCCCGGCGCGGCGTGTGGTGGCCGGTGAGCGGAGGGCGGGCGTCGCAGGGCAAGTGGTCGCCGGACGAGGGGGATTGCGCGAACGTCATCGTGCACCGGCTGGTCGACCAGGGCTTGGATCCTGAGCATGAGCTCTTCGTCATCAGTCCGTTCCGGGATGTCGTGGCCGGACTCCGTCGCAGCCTGTGCCGGGTCGTCCCGCGCGACAGGGTGGGCACCGTGCATACGACCCAGGGGAAGGAAGCCGACGTAGTGCTGCTGGTCCTCGGCGCGGGCGGGGACAAAGCAGGCCCGCGAGCCTGGGCGGCTTCTGCCCCGAACCTGCTGAACGTCGCGGTGAGTCGCGCTCGTCGGCGGCTGTTCGTCGTGGGTGACCACGACGCATGGCGTGGACACCAGCACTTCGACGTACTCGCACGTCAGCTGCCGTGCATCTCGGAGGCCGAGCAGGCGGCCATGCGGGAACTCGCCCCGCCGGGGCTGGCCGAAGGGTGCCGCTGCCGGTAGAGGAGGTCGCAATTCACCCAGGGCAGTGGCCGAAGCGCGCCCTCCATGCGGCCCGTCACGCTCCGTTGCGTGTACAGCGCGCACACGCACACGTACAGCCCGCCCTCGTCTGCGCGTCTTCGCTGGTCAACGGCATGTCGTGGGCGAGATCGTCCTCGTCATGAGCCGAGTGACTACCCCAGAGGTGCCGGTCCGGCAACCGGCGGCACCCGTACGCGAATTCGCCATGCGGTTCACTTCCACTCCACGCGGCGCCCGGCTCGCTCGGCGCCTCGTCTCGCACCGGCTCGACGAGTGGGGCCATCCCTACGACTCCACCCCCAACGAGACCTTGACCCTGATCGCCGCCGAGCTGGCAGCGAACGCCACCCGCCATCCGCGGCCGCGGCAGGGAATCCGCAGGCGACCGTCAGGCCCAGGCCCGCCAACAGGGGGCCCGCCAGGCGCCATGCCGACACCGGGCTCGGCGGTGGTGCGTCGGGGTCCCGGCCTTCCATGCCCATGGGGACGCGTAGTTGGAGGCGCTGTGGGTCGTACGGGCGCCCGGTGAGTGTTCCGCGCTCCAGACGCCGTTCGAGCGCTTCGACGGAAGGGCGGCCGGTCTGCCTGAGGATGCGGACGGTGGAGATCACACCGGGCGACGTGCGCAGGGCTGCGACCCAGGCTCGAGGGCTTGGGGAACCCGAGGGGGCGGACGTCTCCAGGAGCCGGCGGCGGGCGTGGAACACGGACCGGTAGTCGTGGGCCAGGTCGTGCTCGATGAGGAACGCATCCACCACCCACATGCCCGCCTGGTGGCGGCGAGCCAGGTTCTCGATCTCGGAGACCGCAGCCTGCACTGCGCCGAAACCCGCACCGTGCAGCCGTACTTCGACCAGCAGCCCCACACGGCCGGGGCCGAGCGCCGAGGCGTCCGCGGTGTCGTCGCGAGGAAGCCATGGCCGGACTGACCACCCACGCCCCTCCAGGAGCTGTGCCGCGAGACTCGTCTCGTCCGGGCTGTCGACGACCGCGACCAGGACCTCGATCCGGCGGTTGAAGGGCTCGTTGGGCAAGGCCGCCGTGTCCGCACGGTCGACAGAACCTTCGGGGTCACCGGGACCGGCGGACCCGGACCCGGTTCGCGGGCCTGGTACCGTCCTTCCGGCCGATCGCCGGGGTGGCCGTCCGCAGCGTTCGTAACATGGCGCTCTCTCCGTTCCGATACTTCTCCCGCACGCCGTCGGCTCTTCTGCACCGGTCGTGCTTAGTACTCCAGTCTGACTTTGCGATCTTGTGGCCGTACCCGGCCGGGAACGGGTACGGCCACCGCGTGATCATCGGTTGGTGTGTGGGCAAAGGAAGATCGTGCGGTGGCCGCGGGCCATAGCGTAGGCCCTGCCCGCTGGCGGGAGATGTTCGACCAAGCCATGGCCCGGATCGCGGGCCGCTTCGGCCGAGTTGAGCCGAGGGCGAGTGTCCGTGCCTATCTGCTCGGGCTGTTGTCGAAGGCGGAGCGGAAGAACTGCTGGCAGCTGGCCGAACAGGCCGGCCTGGCTCGGCCGGGGCCGATGCAGCGGCTGCTGCGCTACGCGCGCTGGGACGCCGACGCCGTCCGCGATGATGCCCGTGCCTACGCCGTCGAACACCTCGGCGCCGACGGCGCGGTGCTGATCGTGGACGAGACCGGCTTCGTGAAGAAGGGCGATCGTTCTGATGCTGGACCGCGTCCAGCGCGTGTCCGAGGACCCGGCCGACTTTGGCGACGGCGGCTGGCGCTCGACCCTCCAGGTCTTGGGCCACGCCACTCTCGCCCTCTACCGTCGCCAGCCACGAGAGGGTGAGCAGGGCCAGGCCGAAGCCGGTGGTCCGGTTCGCGTGGCCGCGCCGCGACAACCCTGTACGCCGCGGCGGGCTGGAGCGCGGTGTGCGTACTCGGCGCCGGATTCAGCGGCCTCGCCCTCATCCTCTGGGCATTCACCAGGAACGGTGCCACCCGACCGGTGGAGAGGCGGGGACGATGTACCGCCTGAAGCGACAAGGCTCGAATATGAGTACGACGACTCAGGCCCCGGCCGCCATCCGGTCCCGACGATGAGGGCCAACACCGCCGAGACCGGGAGACCCTTCATGCTCAGCCGCACCGCCGACGTCCTGGTGCCCGCGTTCGGCCGCCTGACGGTGACCACCGACCCCGGCGCCGAACTCGCGCCCGGCAGTATCATCGCCGCGAACCATACGTCCTTGGCGGACCCCGCGATCGTGACCGCCGCCCTGCACCGCCTCGGCGCCGAGCCGGTCATCATGGCGGCCGCGGGGCTGTGGCGCGTCCCGCTGCTCGGCCGTGCGCTGGCCCGCGAAGGGCATATCCCGGTCATCCGCGGAGACCGGCGCGCCGCGGCCGCGCTGGACGCCGCGGCGGAGGCCCTGGAGCGGGGGCGGCTGGTCCTCATCTACGCCGAAGGGGGCCTGCCCCGCCGCAGGGACGCCGGGGAAGCGGCACCCGGCACCTTCCGCAGCGGCCTGGCCCGGCTCGCCGAACGCACCGGCGCCCCCGTCGTACCCGTGGGCCAGGCCGGAGCCCGCCGGATCACCTCGGGCAGCACCGCCAAGCAGCTCGCCGGCCTGGTCACCGCCCCGCTGCGCCGACCGGACCTTCATGTGCACGTGGGCGCGCCCCTGGAGTTGACCGGCGACCGCGCCACCCGGACGGCACGGGCCCGGACCGCGGTGACCACCGCGTGGCGCACGGCCGCCGCCCACCTGCGCGAGCCCGCCGCACTCGCCCCGCGCGGCAGCCACGCCCGGACGGGGTCTCAGACGTCGGCCTCCGGCGAGGGCTCGGCAAAGGCTCCGGCGGCTGCGGCGAGGGCGGCGGTTCTGGCCGCCTGGCCCGGCAGTCGCGGGTCGGACGGCGTGCGGAGAAGCACCAGCTGGTGGTAGAGCGGCGCGGTAGCGGCGATGAGTAGTTGCCGGGCGTCGGTACGCGGCGGGAGTTCGCCGCGCCGGACGGCCCGGCTGACGACGATCTCGCAGCGGGCGTACCGGTCCTCCCACAGCCGCTGCTGGGCCTCGGCGGCCTTCTCGGAGCGGAACGAGGCGGCGATCAGGGCCGCCATGACCGGTGGCTGTGCGCTCATGCCCGCCTGGATCTCCTCGTTCAGCGCTGTCAGGTCGCCTTCCAGCGAGCCGGTGTCCGGCGGCTGCCAGTCGTCGTCGCTCGCGGCGTCGAGCACGTCGGCGAGCAGACCGCCGACGTCCCCCCAGCGCCGGTAGACGGTGGTGCGGTGCACCCCGGCGCGGGCGGCGACGGCGTCCGTGGTGAGCCCGTCGTAGCCGTGTTCGGCCAGCTCCGCGAGGGCTGCGTCGAGCACCTGCGCGCGGATACGGGCGGTGCGGCCCCCGGGCCGGCGTCGGGGTGCCGACGGTGGCCGGGCGCCGTCCGCTCCCGCTTCCGTTTCCGGTGTCGGTTCCGGGGCTGTGGGAGGCGTCATGGGCGAATCCGATTGCTCGGGGGGACGAAGATATGGCAACATCTTAAAGCATCAACCGTCGCACTAGTGGAGTGATCGATGCTCTTCCACAGCATTCGCCCTGCCGCACGGCCCCTCACGGCCGCCTCGTTCCCGAATGCTCTGGAGACCTCGTATGCCCACACAGATCACCACGCTCGCCGTCAGCAAGTCCTTCAACGGCAGGCCCGTCCTTGATGCGGTGACCTGCTCGCTCGCCGCCGGCGAGCGCACCGGGATCATCGGGGAGAACGGATCCGGCAAGACCACCCTGCTGCGCCTGCTCGCCGGGCGCGAACAGCCCGATGAGGGTGAGGTCGTGGTCCAGGCCACCGGTGGCGTCGGCTATCTCGCCCAGGATGAGCGGACGGACCCGCGGGCCACCGTCCAGCACATCATCGACCGCGCCCTGAGCGACCTGCGCGCCGTCGAGCGGCGCATGCGGCACCTTGAGACCGCGATGGCCGACGGCGACGCGTCGGGCCTGGCCGAGTACGGCGAACTGATGACGGTCTTCGAACTGCGCGGCGGCTACGACGCCGAAGCCCGGGTGGAGCGTGCCCTGCACGGCCTCGGCCTGGGACTGGTGGGCCGTGACCGCGTCGTGGGCAGCCTGTCCGGCGGAGAGCGGGTCAGGCTGCGGCTGGCGGCCCTGCTGGCCGCCGCGCCGGAGGTGTTGCTGCTGGACGAGCCGACCAACCACCTCGACGACGGCGCCCTGACCTGGCTGGAGGAACACCTCCGCGCCCGCCGGGGCACCACGGTGGCGGTCTCCCACGACCGGGTCTTCCTCGAACGTGTCGCGACCAGCCTGCTGGAGGTGGACGCCGACCGGCACCGCGTCGTCCGGTACGGCAGCGGCTACCCCGGCTACCTCGCCGAGAAGGCCGCCGCCCGCCGGCGCTGGGCCCAGGCGTACGACCAGTGGCGGACCGACACCGACCGGCTCCGCGAGGCCGCCGCGACCACCGCCCGCCAGGTGGCTCCGGGCCGTCCGATGAAGGACGGCAACAAGATGGCCTACGACCGGGCGGGCGGCCGGGTCCAGCAGTCCCTGGCCGGCCGGGTGCGCAACGCCGAGGAACGGCTGCGCCGCCTGCTCGCCGACCCGGTACCGCCTCCGCCGGAGCCGCTGCACTTCACCCCGGTACTGCGGACCCGCCGCCTGGAGGGAACCGTCCTCGACGCCGCCGATGTCGCCGTCACGGACCGGCTCGACCGTACGAGCCTCACTGTTGCAGCGGGCGAACGCCTGCTGATCACGGGGCCGAACGGAGCGGGCAAGAGCACTCTGCTCCGCGTCCTGGCCGGGGACATCGCTCCCCACGGCGGGAGCGTCACCCGGCGCGGCAGGATCGGCTACCTCCCCCAGGAGCCGCAGCCCGGGAAACCGGACCAGACGGTGCTGGCTTCCTTCGCCCGCGGCCGGGCCGGGGACCCCGCCGAGCACGCCGAACAGCTGCTGTCCCTGGGCCTGTTCGACCGCGACCAGCTCACGGTGACCGTCAGCCGGCTGTCCACCGGGCAGGCGCAGCGGCTCGCGCTGGCGCGATTGCTGAGCGAGCCGTCCGAGGTCCTGCTGCTCGACGAACCCACCAACCACCTGTCGCCCGCTCTCGTCGAGGAGCTGGAGACCGCCCTGGCCGACTACGACGGCGCCCTCGTCGTCGTCAGCCACGATCGCCGGCTGCGCCGACGCTGGCGGGGTGCCCAACTGGCCATGCGGGCAACCAAAACGTCCGCCGCCAACGCCTGACGCCCCAGGATCTCGAACACCCCCGAGATCTCGTACACCCCCACGCAGACTCGAACGCCCCCACGCACAAAGGACGCGCTACGTGACCGCCGTGCCCCGCCGCCCTACCGGCGAACCATCCATGTCCCAGCACTGAGAATCGAGCCGCCTGCATGCCTGCTCCGTTCCGCCTCAACGAGGCGGAACGGACCGACGTCACAACCCGCAGCCGGATTTACCAACAGCGTCCCGTATGGGGTGCCGCCCGCCGGGCGTGGGCGGCGCGGGTGTCAGTCGACTTCGGGCGGGGGCAGATGAAGGTGATGTCCCAGTGGACGCCGCTGGAGTCCTGGCCCCGGTAAGGGCCCAGCAGATCGTGGTCGTAGGTGCGGTGATGGATACGGATGCCGCGTTCAGTGATGGCCTGCCACCGCACCGGCAAGATCGGCTACACGACTTGGCGGCACACCATTGTGGGAAGCTCACCTCCGCCGCGCCCGAAGGCTGTCCGGGCTCGCCAAGTACCTTCTGGTGCAGGTGTGTTGGAATGCCTTTATGGTCATTTCCGCTGACGGAACCACGCGCCTGAGCCCGGACGAGTTCGCGCACCGCCTGCGTGCCGAGATCGAGCGGCTGAGAGACGAGGCGACGCACCAGAGGAAACTCGCCCACCGCCGGGCCGAGTTCTGGGCCAAGACGGACATCGCCCTCGGTTTCCCCGCGGCCCTGCTCGCGGGCACGGGGGGAGCGGCAGGACTGGCCTCGGCGGACGTGCGCGTTCCCGCCGCCCTCGCCGCTCTGGCCTCTGCCGGGTTCGCGGCGGGAGCGGGCTTCCTGCGCAGCGACACAAGGTGCCGCGCCAACAAACGCGCCCGGCACGCATGGGCCTCAGTCGAGGCCAGGGCCATGGTGGTACTGACCCAGGAGCACGTGACCCACGAGGACCTTGGCGACCTGATGGAATGCCGCCAGGCTGCGCTGGCGGCCTACGACGGCGAGGAGCCCCAGCCTGGGGCGTCGTGATCCGCAGCCCTTCGGCTGCCGCCCCGTTTTGAAGACTCGGAGTGGGCGACCTGGCAGGCGTAGCCGCCCCCGCGTAGTCGCAGCCGAGCGACGGTGAAGGTCACCGGCAAGATCGGCTGCGCCCATGGCGGGACACCATCCGGTGGTGGATCACTAGGTATCTGCGGGACAGGGTCGTGGATGCCGAGGTCGGTGACGGGCCTCTTGGCGAGGTGGGCGGCCTCGGCTTGCTTGGCGCGGAGGAAGGCCACGGTCGAGTCGATGCCCTCGGTGTCGCCGAGCCAGTGCTCTTCCTGGGCCTGTTTGCGGCGCAGGAAGGAGGTCCTTCGCGTCCGCTGGAGCGTCGAGGAGTGCTTCCAGGCTGCGAAGAGCCAAGTCGGACTCGACCACTACCAGGTCCGCAACTGGACCTCATGGCACCGGCACATCACGCTCGCCATGCTCGCCCTGGCCTTCCTGACCACACTCCTCGACCATCCATCGGGATCCTGCGATCCGCGTGAGTTCCTCCAATGGGGTTCCAGCCGGGCAGAAGCAGACGTAGTTGGCGTGGATGCCGTCCTCCCACGCGGAGGTGAAGAACACGGAGGGCTCGATCTCTTCGCAGTCAGCCTCGACCATTTCAGCGGGGCGCTGAATGACGACATCGCGACCGTCGCACGAGGGGTGGATCTGCTTTTCACGCCATCCGCGGTGATTACGGCTTGAGACACCGCTGCACCGGCTGGAAACCGTCTACCGACGGCTGACTGAGCGACTCACCACCGCCACCCATCAGCCCAGTGCCCTACGGGCTGTGATCGACTCCTGGTTCTACACCTTGGAGGAGGAAATCCTCGACGCGGGCGAAGTGGAGGACGACGACGAGAAGGCCCTCGGGACTGCCGTCGACGCACTCCTGGAGCAGCGCCTTGCCGAGGTCGCCCGTACTACTCCCGCGTTCGCCGCAGCCCTTCGCGGATACCGCGAAGCGCGGGCTGCCGGGGATGCTGCTACGGCCGAGGCGCTCATCGCGTGGCTGGGCGGTCAGAAGTCGGTCGCGTCCTTCGCTCGGCGTGCAGCCGGCGTGCGCGGCGATCTCGACCACTTCGGTGCACTGGGCTTCCTCCAAGGGCTCCTGACCGTGCTGCGGGACTGCGGTCACCCCGGGCTGTTGGTAGTGCTTGACGAGATCGAGACCCTCCAGCGCGTACGCGGAGACGTGCGTGAGAAGGGCCTCAACGCCCTGCGGCAACTGCTCGACGAAATCGACACGGGCCGCTTTCCGGGCCTCTTCCTGGTGATTACGGGGACGCCCGCCTTCTACGACGGACAGCAGGGCGTGCAACGGCTCCCCCCGCTTGCCCAGAGACTCGCCACCGACTTCACGACCGACCCGCGATTCGACTCACCGCGCGCCGTGCAACTGCGGTTGGCGGGATTCGATCTGCCCCGGCTCGGGGAACTGGAGCGGAACGTGCGCGACTTGTACGTGGGAGCGGCCCGGAACCCCGAGCGGATCGCGGCGCGGGTCGATGACGCGTACATTGGCGAACTGGCCAGCGGGGTGACGGGTGGCCTCGGTGGGAAGGTCGGCGTGGCACCGCGGCTATTCCTGCGCAAGATCGTCGCCGATGTGCTCGACCGGGTCAGAACCGATCCCGACTTGCTCACCGAGGAGATCGAAGGGCCGCGCAAGCTGCTCCTCGCCGGTCGGAGCTGGCTTGTGACGTACATCGACTGGCATCGTAGACGCTGCTTCGTCGAGCCGACCGACAGCGGAGGGAAAGCCAAGTGGAGCGGTCTCGGTTTCGAGGGTGCCATTGCGTTCGAACTCATGCGAGCCATGCGTGAGGTCCTGCTCGGGGCCGACCCGGATGTAGCCCTTTCGAAGCGCGCGGTCACGGCGCTCGCTGAGGCGCGGGACCACTTCATGGATTTCGTTCACCCGGGCGGCACAATTATCACTGGCGCTTCCGGCGGACAGGTGCGCTGGTAGACCTGGGCCGGTCACCGAGCCAACGCCACGCTCGCGGCGACGCTCGGCACCGTTGCTGCGCCTGCCCAGCGGGTGAACGACTGCTGGATTCGGCTTCGGGAGGATGTGGACCGGCAGCACTGGAAGCAGGCTGTGGCCGATGTGTCGGACCAGCTCTGTCTGCCCGACGTCGACCAGCGGGCCGTAAAGGGGCTGAAGTTCGGTGAGGCGCTTCCGCCTCGCCTCGCGCAGGCGACTATGGCGACGAGGTTTGCCGACCTTGAGGGTGCACAGGCCGTCCTGGAGGAGCCGGTCAGATTTGTCACCCTGACACCTTCCTGAGGCCTTTCTGACTTCGAGTTCATCGCGATATGGCGCTGCCCCCGGCGCCGTCGGCATCGGGGGCAGCCATGTACGCAAGCGGGGTCAGCCCAGCTGCTCGTACGCCGGCAGCGTCAGAAAGTCCGTGTAGTCCTGGTCCAGGGAGACCTGGAGCAGGAGGTCGTGGGCCTGCTGCCACCTGCCGGAGGTGAACGCCTCCTCGCCGATCTCCTCGCGGATCGACGCGAGCTCCTCGGTCGCGACCTTGCGGGCCAGGTCAGCCGTGGCGTGTTCGCCGTTCTCGAAGACCACGTCCGCGTTGATCCACTGCCAGATCTGCGAGCGTGAGATCTCGGCGGTGGCCGCGTCCTCCATGAGGTTGAAGATGGCGACGGCGCCCATGCCGCGCAGCCAGGCCTCGATGTAGCGGATACCGACCGCGACGGCGTTGCGCAGGCCGTCGTACGTGGGCTTGGCGTCCAGGGTGTCGATGGCGATCAGGTCGCCCGCCGCCACCGTGACGTCCTCGCGCAGGCGGTCCTTCTGGTTCGGCTTCTCGCCGAGGACCGCGTCGAAGGAGGCCATGGCGATCGGGACCAGGTCCGGGTGGGCGACCCAGGAGCCGTCGAAGCCGTCGTGGGCCTCGCGGTCCTTGTCGGCCTTGACCTTCTCGAAGGCGACCTTGTTGACCTCCGCGTCGCGGCGGGAGGGGATGAAGGCCGCCATGCCGCCGATGGCGTGCGCGCCGCGCTTGTGGCAGGTGCGGACGAGGAGTTCGGTGTACGCGCGCATGAACGGGGCTGTCATCGTCACCGCGTTGCGGTCCGGGAGGACGAACTTGGCCCCGCCGTCACGGAAGTTCTTGACGATGGAGAAGAGATAGTCCCAACGGCCCGCGTTCAGCCCGGAGGCGTGGTCGCGGAGCTCGTACAGGATTTCCTCCATCTCGTACGCGGCGGTGATCGTCTCGATCAGGACGGTCGCGCGGACCGTGCCCTGCGGGATGCCGACGTAGTCCTGGGCGAAGACGAAGATGTCGTTCCAGAGGCGGGCCTCCAGGTGCGACTCCGTCTTCGGGAGGTAGAAGTACGGGCCCTTGCCGAGGTCGATGAGGCGCTGGGCGTTGTGGAAGAAGTAGAGGCCGAAGTCGACCAGTGCGCCCGGTACCGGGACGCCGTCGAGCTGGAGGTGACGCTCGTTCAGATGCCAGCCGCGGGGACGGGTGACGACCGTCGCGAGCTCGTCGGCGGGCTTCAGGGCGTACGACTTGCCGGATGCGGGGTCCGTGAAATCAATGTTCCGGGTGTAGGCGTCGATCAGATTGAGCTGGCCGAGGATGACGTTCTCCCATGTGGGGGCGGACGCGTCCTCGAAGTCGGCGAGCCAGACCTTGGCGCCCGAGTTCAGGGCGTTGATGGTCATCTTGCGGTCGGTCGGGCCGGTGATCTCCACCCGGCGGTCGTTCAGCGCGGCCGGGGCCGGCGCGACCCTCCAGGAGTCGTCCGCGCGGATCGCCGCCGTCTCGGGCAGGAAGTCCAGCGTGGAGGTGCGGGCGATCTTGGCGCGACGCTCGCTCCGACGGGCGAGCAGCTCGTCACGGCGGGGCGTGAACCGCCGGTGCAGCTCGGCCACGAACGCGAGGGCCGCGTGGCTGAGGATCTCGTCCTGCCGGGGCAGGGGCTCGGCATCGACGATGGCCAGCGGGGACGGCGCTGGTGCGGACATGAGCTGTCACTCCTTCAGCGGGCGGTGCGGGCGGCTTCTCACGGCCTCCGGTTCGCCTGAAACGGCACGGCGTGCCAAGGCTCCGGGATACGGCCGTGGGCGCTGTCCAGGGTGCACAGGGCTTCTGAGTCAGTGGATAGTAGTTTCCTCATAGTGGAAGTTCAATGGTTTGTTGATGCCGAGATTCTCCGGGGCCGACAGATGTCGGCAGATATGGGGTGGTGCGGGGCGACGGGTGCCGCCCCGTTCATTCAAGGTGCTTCAGGTCCTCCACCGTGTCGATGTCGTACGCCTGAGCCACATCGGAACACTCGACGAGCGTGATCGCATCGCGGTGTGCCCGCAGATACGTCCGGGCGCCCTGGTCGCCCACCGCTCCCGACGCGACGTCCGCCCACCGGTCGGCACCGAACAGCACCGGATGGCCGCGTTCCCCGTCGTACGAGGCGGCCACGAGACTCGTCCGGGAGCGGTACGCCGATCGCACCCGCGCCACCGCGTCGGCGCCGATGCCCGGCTGGTCGACCAGAAGGACGAGTGCCGCGTCCACCCCCGTCCCGGTGAGCGATCCGAGGCCCGCCCGTAGTGACGGGCCCATGCCCTCGGCCCATGCGCGGTTGACGGTCACCGTGCAGCCGGCGAGGTCGGTGCGCGCTCGCACCTCGTCCGCCGCTGCGCCGAGAACCACATGGACGCGGTCGCAGCCGCCCTCCCGCAGTACCCGTACCGCGTGCTCCACCAGAGGCCGGCCGCGATGTTCGAGCAGTGCCTTGGGCCGGCCGCCCAGTCGCCGTCCGCCGCCCGCGGCGAGCAGCAGCCCGGCGACCACCGGGGTCTGTGTTGTCCGAGTCATGCGCACTGGATACCTCAGATATGCCCTCTTTGCGCAAGCGGGCACAGGCGCGTACGCACGGGCGGTGCCGTCCAGGGAGCCGCATGCACATCACCCTTACGGGGCACCCCGAATTCTGTTGGTGGAGTGGCGCTCGACACCTCTCATGGCGTTAACTTGCGTGCATTCCTGGACACTTGACCACGGTCCGGGACCCGGTCGAAACACTGGCACAAAGATGTGTGAGGGGGAGTGCTTTGTTGCGAAGCGTGGGGCAGACGCGGGTGACCGGCAGTGGGGTGGATCCGAGGGTGGCGGAGCTGCGTACGGCCGTCTCCCGACTCCGACGCGAGCTGGCGGGGCATCCCGCGGAGTTCCCGGACCGGGGAGTCGCCGAGGACGAGCTGGCCGAGCTGGATACGATGGCGGTCAGCGGCGCCCCCGAGATTCCGCGGCTGCGCCGTTCGCTCCTGCTGATCGCGGGGGCGATCGGCTCGGTCAGCGCACTGGCCTCCGCGCTCAGGGATGTACGGGTCGCCGTCGATCTCTTCGGCGAGCCGCCGCGCCGCTGACGCACCGCGGCCGGGAATCAGCGGCGGATCAGTCGGCGGGCCGTTGCCGCCGCGACCGCCGCCGTGCGGGAGTCCACGCCGAGCTTGGCGTAGATGTGCACCAGATGGGACTTCACCGTCGCCTGGCTCAGAAAGAGCTTCTTGCTGATCTGTAGGTTCGACAGGCCCTCGCCGACCAGCTGCAGCACTTCCAGCTCGCGCTTGGTCAGGGCCTGTGCCGGGGTTCGCATGCGGTCCATGAGCCGGTGGGCGACGGCCGGGGCGAGCGCCGACCGGCCGGCCGCCGCGGTGCGTACCGCCGCCGCCAGTTCCTCCGGCGGGGCGTCCTTCAGCAGATAGCCGGCGGCGCCCGCCTCGACCGCGGCCAGGATGTCGGCGTCCGTGTCGTATGTGGTGAGGATCAGGACCCGGGGCCCGTCCGCTTGTGCCGTGATGGCCGCGGTGGCCTGTGAGCCGTGCATGCCCGCACCGAACTGAAGGTCCATGAGGACGACATCGAACTCGCCGGTCGCGGCGAGCGCGACGGCCCGCTCGGCGGTGGCCGCCTCGGCGACCACGCAGAAGTCGGGTTCGGCGTCGAGCACGGCCCGCAGCCCCGCCCGTACCACCGGGTGGTCGTCGGCGAGCAGCAGCCTGATGGGAGCGGTCATGCGGCGTCCTGTCCTGGCCGGCCGTCAGGGAGCGGAACGGGAAGCGGAAGGGTGAGGGCGACGGCGGTGCCCTGGCCGGGCCCCGACTCGACACTGAGCGTGCCGCCCAGCGAACGGGCCCGCGAACGCATCGCGGGCAGCCCGAAGCCGCCGGTGTCGGTGTCCGCGGCGGCCGGCCCGCACCCCGGGGCGAAACCGCGGCCGTCGTCGACGACGTCCAGTGACACCGAGGTGTCCATGAAGCTGAGAGTGATCTCCGCCCGCCGCGCCCCGGCGTGCTGCACCGTGTTGGCCAGCGCCGACTGGGCGGTACGCAGCAGCGCCACCTCGTACGGGGTGGGCAGCTCCACCGGGGAGCCGCTGACCGCGAACTGCACCGTGAGTCCGGAACCCGTGGTGCGGGACGAGAGGCGCTCCAGGGCGGCCGCCAGGGAGCCGCTCGCCAGATCGGGCGGCGTCAGGGCGCGTACGAAGCGGCGGGCCTCGGCGAGATTGTCCTGAGCGGCCTCGCGGGCCCGGCGGACGTGCGCGGTGGCGGGGGCGTCGGCGGGGAGGGTGCGTTCGGCGGCGCGCAGCAGCAGCTGGATGCTGGACAGGCCTTGCGCCAGGGTGTCGTGGATCTCGCGGGCCAGCCGTTCACGTTCGGCGAGTGTGCCCGCGGTACGTTCGGCCTCGGCCAGCTCCGCACGGGTCGACATCAGCTCCTCGATGAGCTCGCGGCGCCGTTCGCTCTCCCGGAACAGCGCGTCGTAACCGAGGACCGTCGCGACCGCGACCGCCGCCCCGAGGAGCGGGCCGATGAAGGAGCCGGGCGTGATGGCCCGGCCGTGCAGCACGAAGCTCGCGATGGCGGCGGCCGCGGTGACCGCGACGGCAGGCAGGGCCCAGCGCGTCGGCAGCAGATGCAACTGCAGGAAGTAGAGCGGGAACGCCACCCACAGGGCGTCGGGCGACAGGGCGAGCAGCACCAGCCAGACGCCGCCCAGCAGCGCCAGCCACACCGCGGCCGCGCCGGTGTGCGGCTGTACGGCGGGGGCGAGCGCGCCCGCCGCGTACACGGCGGCCATCAGACAGGTGATCACGACGACGGCGGTGGCGTGCGGTGTCCCGTCACCGCCGGCCCGTAGCGCCGCGAGCGCGAGCAGCCCCACCAGCAGCGCGTGCAGACACAGCCGCAGCGCGGCGGCGACCGGGGGATGGGTACGGGAATCCATGATTCGTCCAGCGTAGACGGGCGCCGCCCGCGGCCGGTCAATCGAAAGGTTGATGTCAGGCCCCACCGCCGAGCGATGTTTTCCGAGGCCCGTGGTCCGAGGCTTGAGGCATGTTCGTCGCATGGAGAGATCTCCGGTTCGCCAAGGGCCGGTTCGCGCTCATGGGCACGGTCGTGGTGCTGATCACGCTGCTCGTGGGCCTGCTGTCCGGTCTCACGGCCGGTCTGGCCCGGGAGAACACCTCGGCCGTCACGGGGCTGAACGCCGAGTACCTCGCGTTCGCCGCCCCGCCCGACGGCCGGTCGGTGTCCTTCACCGATTCGACCGTCGAGGAGAGTGCCTGGCGGAGCTGGGCCGAGCAGCCCGGTGTGAGTGACGCGGAGCCGCTCGGTATCCGTACCCTTGACGCCGCAGCCGCCGAGGGGGAGCGGACAGCCGCAGTCTCGGCCTTCGGTGTCGAGCCGGACGGCAGCCTGGCTCCCGTCGGCGGTGCGCGCGTCGGCACCGGGAAGGTGGTGCTGTCCGAACAGGCCGCCGACGACCTGGGGGCCGGGGCCGGAGACCGGCTGCTGCTCGGCGGCAGCGAGGTGACCGTGGCGGCGGTCGCGGCAGATGCCTCGTACAGTCATACGCCGGTCGTGTGGACCTCGCTCGACGACTGGCAGCGCTTCGGGTCCGACGGCTCCGGCGGGGCGCAGCACGCCACGGTGATCGCGCTGACCACCACCGACGGCGCGGACCTCTCCGCGGGCGACAGAGCGGCGGGCACCAGCACGCTCTCCCTCGAGGACTCCCTCACCGCCATCGGCTCCTACCAGGCCGAGAACGGCTCGCTCCAGCTGATGCGCGGCTTCCTCTTCGCCATCTCCGCCCTCGTCATCGGCGCCTTCTTCACCGTCTGGACGATCCAGCGCAGCGGCGATGTCGCCGTCCTCAAGGCGCTCGGCGCCTCCACCCCGTATCTGCTGCGCGACGCGCTCGGGCAGGCCGTCGTGATGCTCGCCATCGGTACGGGGGTGGGCACCGCACTCGCCTCGGGCATCGGCCTGCTGGTCAGCGGCGGGAGCGTGCCGTTCGTCCTCGACGCGGCGACCGTCCTGGTCCCGGCAGCAGTCATGATCACCCTCGGTGCCGTCGGGGCGGCCCTGTCCATCCGGCGGATCACCGCCGTCGACCCGCTCACCGCACTCGGGAGTGCCCGATGACTCTGACCCTCGCCGATGTCACCCTCACCTACCCCGACGGCGACGGCCGGCTCACCGCCCTGGACCGGGTCTCGCTGGATGTGCCCGCCGGTTCGCTCACCGCGGTGGTCGGACCGTCAGGCTCCGGCAAGTCCAGCCTTCTGGCGGTGGCCGCGACCCTGGTCACCCCGGACGGGGGACGGGTCGTCGTCGCCGGTACGGACACCGCGGGCCTCGGTCGTGCGGAAAAGGCGGCGCTGCGCCGCGAACGCATCGGCATCGTCTTCCAGCAGCCCAACCTGCTGCCGTCCCTCACTGCGGCCGAACAGCTCCAGGTGATGACCCATCTGTCGGGCGGCGCCGCACGCGGAGCCCGCGGCCGGGCGCTGGCGCTGCTGGACGCGGTCGGCCTCGCGGACAAGGCCGACCGCAGGCCCCACCAGCTGTCGGGCGGACAGCGTCAGCGGATCAACATCGCGCGAGCCCTGATGAACGATCCGGCGGTTCTGCTCGTCGACGAACCGACCAGCGCACTCGACCACGAGCGGGGTGCGGCAGTGCTCGACCTGCTGGTCACGCTGACGACGGAGCGGTCGACGGCGACAGTGATGGTCACGCACGACCGGGCCCATCTGGACCGGGTGAACCGCACCGTCACGATGGACGACGGACGTCTGACGGCGCCCGCACCGGCCTGAGAGCCTTGTCGGGTGACCTCCGACCGGGCGGCCACGCCCTGGCACGCACGCTTCCCGCGTTGTCGTCGGTCACCAACTCCTTGAAGGGCCTTGAAGGCATGGGGGACCCCTGCGCGTTGACTTCCTCCCCCGCCTTGGGATCGCACGCACCGGACCGCGTCCGCTATCCGATCGGAGGTCACCCGACAGGCTCTCTGAGATGTGTGGGAGGGGCGGCCCCGGCCGCCCCTCCCACACATCTCAGCCGGTGGAACCGCTGCTGGCGAGCGCGTCGGACAGCTCCTTGGCGGCCTGCTGCAGAATCGGCACGATCCGCTCCGTCGCCGCCTCCGTCACCCGGCCCGCCGGGCCCGAGATCGAAATCGCGGCGGAGGTGGGGGAATTGGGCACAGAGACCGCAAGGCAGCGCACCCCGATCTCCTGCTCGTTGTCGTCCACCGCGTAGCCGACCCTGCGGACCTGCTCCAGTGCGTCGAGGAAGCCGTCGGGCGTGGTGATCGTCTTCTCGGTGGCGGCCGGCATCCCGGTACGGGCGAGCAGTGCCCGTACCTCCTCCGGGGGCGTGTGGGCCAGCAGCGCCTTGCCGACCCCCGTGGAGTGGGGGAGCACCCTGCGGCCCACCTCGGTGAACATGCGCATCGCGTGCTTGGACGGCACCTGCGCCACGTACACGACCTCGTCACCGTCGAGCAGCGCCATGTTCGCGGTCTCGCCGGTCTCCTCGACAAGGCGCGCGAGATACGGGCGGGCCCAGGTGCCGAGGAGCCGGGACGCGGACTCGCCGAGCCGGATCAGACGCGGGCCGAGCGCATAGCGCCGGTTCGGCTGCTGGCGCACGTACCCGCAGAGCACCAGCGTGCGCATCAGACGGTGAATGGTCGGCAGCGGAAGTCCGCTGCTCGCGGAGAGCTCACTCAGCCCGACCTCGCCCCCCGCGTCCGCCATCCGCTCCAGCAGATCGAAGGCGCGCTCAAGGGACTGCACACCACCGCTGGAACCGGCGGGCTTGGAGTTGGATGTGCTGGCGTGGGACGGCGGCACGTCAACGGTCCTTTCGAGGCGGAGAGCAGGTGCCCCGCCCGGCGGGGCACCTGGCAGCCTACCCGGCGGTTCCCGATCGGCCCACTGCTCCAGGTACGGCGTCCTGGCCGGTCAGGGCCTGCTTGTCCCGGTGTCTGCGGCCGGTGGAGCAGTTCTGCGGTTCCGCATTAATCCTTTGTTGCGTTCCACTTTCCGGAATATGCCTTTTACTTCGTGGAAGTCTATAGGCATGCGGGTGCGGGTGGTCCGTCGGTCGCCCGGCGAGGAAAGTGGGGTCTTGACGGGCCTGAATCCCGAGTGAAGACTCCTTCAACAGTTCGTTGATTCATCAGTGGTCGAAAGTCCGAAGTGAGGAGTGCGGGTGTCCGGTGCGGACGTGGAACTGGTACTGCGTTCGACGCGTGTCGTCACCCCGGACGGGACGCGCCCCGCGGCGGTCGCCGTCGTCGGCGGGAGAATCGACGCCGTCCTGCCGTACGACACCGAGGTGCCGGCCGGTGCCCGGGCGGAGGACTTCGGTGCCGACGTCCTGCTGCCCGGACTCGTCGACACCCATGTCCATGTGAACGACCCCGGCCGCACCGAGTGGGAAGGCTTCTTCACCGCCACCCGCGCCGCGGCGGCGGGCGGCATCACCACCCTGCTCGACATGCCGCTCAACTCCCTTCCGCCGACCACCACCGTCGATCATCTGCGCACCAAGCAGCGGGTGGCCGGCCCCAAGGCGCACATCGACACCGGATTCTGGGGCGGCGCGATCCCGTCCAACGTGAAGGAGTTGCGGTTGCTGCACGAGGCCGGGGTGTTCGGCTTCAAGTGCTTCCTCTCGCCCTCCGGCGTCGACGAGTTCCCGGAGCTCGACCAGGAGCAGTTGGCCCGGTCCATGGCCGAGATCGCCGGGTTCGGCGGACTGCTGATCGTGCACGCCGAGGATCCGCGCCAACTGGCCTCCGCGCCACAGCGCAGTGGGCCCGCGTACGCCGACTTCCTCGCCTCCAGGCCCCGTGACGCCGAGAACGCCGCGATCGAGGGGCTGATCGCGCACGCCAGGCGACTGAACGCCCGGGTTCATGTGCTGCACCTCTCCTCCGGTGACGCGCTGCCGATGATCGCCGCCGCCAAGCGCGAGGGCGTACGGGTCACCGTCGAGTCCTGTCCGCACTTCCTCACCCTCACCGCTGAGGAAGTTCCGGACGGTGCGACGGAGTTCAAGTGCTGCCCGCCGATCCGGGAGGCCGCCAACCAGGACGCGCTGTGGGAAGGGCTGGCCGAGGGCACGATCGAGTGCATCGTCTCCGACCACTCTCCGTGCACCACCGACCTCAAGACGCCGGACTTCGCTTCGGCCTGGGGCGGCATCTCCTCCCTCCAGCTGGGTCTTCCCGTCATCTGGACCGAGGCCCGCAAGCGCGGTCACTCGCTCGACGACGTCGTCCGCTGGATGTCGGCTGCCCCCGCCGAGCTGGCCGGGCTCAGCCGCAAGGGGGCCATCGAGGCGGGCCGCGACGCCGACTTCGCCGTCCTCGCCCCGGACGAGACCTTCACCGTCGACCCCGCCGCACTCTTCCACCGCAACCAGGTCACCGCCTACGCCGGCAGAACCCTGCATGGCGTCGTGAAATCGACCTGGCTGCGCGGCGTACGGATCGCGGAGTACGGCACCGTCGCCGAACCCACCGGCCGCCTCCTCGAAAGGAACCACTGACCATGACGGCGACAGCCCGCTTCACCGGTGACGCGAACCCGTACGGCGGTGGCGATCCGTACGCCGACTACCGCACCGCCGACTTTCCCTTCACCGGCCTCGTGGACCTCGCCGACCGCCGACTCGGCGCGGGCGTGATCGCCGCCAACGACGAGTTCTTCGCGGAGCGGGAGAACCTGCTGAAGCCGGAGCCCGCCGAATTCGACCCCGAGCGCTTCGGCCACAAGGGCAAGATCATGGACGGCTGGGAGACCCGCCGCCGACGCGGCGTGAGCGCTGACCGGCCGCACCCCACGGACGAGGACCATGACTGGGCACTCGTACGGCTCGGCGCGCCCGGAGTCGTGCGCGGCATCGTCGTCGACACCGCCCACTTCCGCGGCAACTACCCGCAGGCGGTCTCCGTCGAGGCGGCCTGCGTCCCAGGCTTCCCCTCGCCCGAGGAACTCCTCGCACCCGGGGTGAAGTGGACAACGCTGGTACCGCGTACCGCCGTTGGCGGACACGCGGCCAACGGCTTCGTCGTCGCGACCGAGCGGCGCTTCACCCACCTGCGGGTCAACCAGCACCCCGACGGCGGGATCGCCCGACTCCGCGTGTACGGCGAGGTCGCCCCCGACCCCGACTGGCTGGCCGCTCTCGGCACCTTCGACCTGGTCGCCCTGGAGAACGGCGGCACGGTCGAGGACGCCTCCGACCGCTTCTACTCCCCGGCCACCCAGACCATCCAGCCGGGCAGGTCCCGCAAGATGGACGACGGCTGGGAGACCCGCCGCCGACGCGACAGGGGCAACGACTGGATCCGCTACCGGCTCGTCGAGCAGGCAGAGATCCGTGCCATCGAGATCGACACCGCGTACCTGAAGGGCAACTCGGCAGGCTGGGCGAGCCTTTCGGCCCGTGACGGGGAGGGCGGCGGCTGGACCGAGGTGCTGCCCCGGACCAGACTGCAACCCGACACGAACCACCGCTTCGTCCTGCCGGAGCCGGTACGGGCCACGCACATCCGGATCGACATCTTTCCCGACGGAGGCATCTCCCGGCTGCGGCTGTTCGGCTCACCGACGCGGGAGGGCGCCATGCGGTTGGCCGCGTGCCACCGCGAACGGGCGTGACTGACCGTTCCCCATGGGACCGGATGGCGGATCTCGTCGCCGAGACTCCGGAGATCATCAACGTCGAGGTGCCGGGCGGTGAACGGCTCGGCCTCCTCGGCATGGTGGGTGGGGTCCTGGTCCTCGTGGGTAGCGGCTGGGGGTGCCGGGCGGTGACTCCGGCCACTCCTTGAGCCGGTCGGCCGCCACCATCGCCGCCACACCCGTCACGGTCAGCATGATGTTGACGAAGGTCGCGTACGGACCGAGGAAGTCCAGCCGCCGCTCCGCCACGTTCCACGCCGACGAACAGGTGCTGCGGGCCATCCGCGCCGGAGCCGCCGGAATTGTCCTGAAGCACACCCCTTGGGCGCGGATCGTCGACTCGGTGCGGCGGGTGGTGGTCGGTGATCCGGTGCTGTCGCCCGCGGCGACCCGTCACCTCATGGCCCGCGCTGCCGGGACCGGACCCGGCAGCGGCCGGGGCGACCGGATGGACCGCGCCGACCGGGCACGACAGAGGATCGCCGCGCTCGCCGAACGGGAACGCGGGGGCGCGATCGCCGTGGCACACGGCCGTTCCAACGCCGAGATCGCCGCCACACTCCATCTGAGCGTGGCGACAGTGAGGACGCAGTGTCCCGGATTCTGACCACATTCGATTTCAACAACCGTGTCCAGATCACGCTGTTGGAGCACCGCGCGGACCTGCTCGACGACGACCGTGCGGACCGGGCGACATAGGCTGAACCGGTCGATCGCAGGAGATCGAGCCGATCAGACCGGGAGGGGCGATCCCATGTCCGATGCCAGTGGTCATGTCGATGTCGATCTGCGCGGGGTCAAGGACTTCACCGCGAATCCTTATCCGTACTACGACAAGCTGCGCGCCGCAGGTCCCGTGCATACCGTCCGTACCGATGAATTCGAGCGGATCTGGCTCGTGGTCGGGTACGACGAGGGCCGCGCGGCCCTCGCGGACCAGCGGTTCGGCAAGGAGGGGCAGGGGCTGCTGGACCGGCCAGACGGGGCCGACCCTATCTACGCCAACATGCTGGTGCTGGACGCGCCCCACCACACCCGGCTGCGCAAGCTCGTCGCCCGGGAGTTCACCGCACGCCGGGTCGAGGCCCTGCGCCCGCGTGTCCAGCAGATCACCGATGAACTCCTCGATGTGATGGTGCCCGCCGGGCGCGCCGATCTCGTGGACGCGCTGGCCTTCCCGCTGCCGATGACCGTCATCTGCGAACTGATCGGTGTGCCGGACCTGGACCGGAACACCTTCCGCAAACTGTCGAACGGCGTCGTCACCCCAGCCACGCCGGAGCAGGAGGGCGAGGCGGCGGCCGCCATGGGCGCGTACCTCGCCGTGCTCATCGAGGACAAACGGCGCTCGCCCGGTGACGATCTGATGAGCGCCCTGGTCAGGGCACGCGACGAGGAGGGGGACGGACTGTCGCCCGACGAACTCGTGGGCATGGCCTTCCTGCTGCTCGTCGCCGGCCATGAGACCACGGTCAACCTGATCTCCAACGGGGTACGGGCATTGCTTCACCACCCGGACCAACTGGCCGCACTCCGAGCGGACATCGGCCTGATCGACGGCGCGGTCGAGGAGATGCTGCGCTACGACGGACCGGTGGAGACCGCCACGTTCCGCTTTCCCCGCGAACCGGTCGCGATCGGGCAGAGGGTCATTCCGGCGGGCGAGCCGGTTCTGATCTCTCTGGCGGGCGCCGACCGCGACCCCGGCCGCTACCCGTCACCGGACCGCTTCGACATCCGCCGCGACACCCAGGGGCATCTGGCCTTCGGGCACGGCGTGCACTTCTGCCTGGGTGCGCCGCTGGCCCGGATGGAGGGCCGGATCGCGGTCCGTACGCTGCTGGAGCGTTGCCCCGGTCTCGTGCTGGACAAGGACGCCGGGGAGCCTGACTGGCTGCCGGGGATGCTGATCCGCGGGGTGCGCAGGCTGCCTGTCCGCTGGTGAGGCAAGAGGCGAGGCAAGAAATGAGTCAAGAAGTGAGGTAAGAAGCTCTGCCATGACCGGACTTGATTTGCAGATGGCGCAGAAGGTCCTCGACAGCCAGCCGTTCAGCGGGCTCGTCGGGGCGCGGATCACCGCCTTCGGAGACGGCGCGGCCACCCTCGAAGTGGACATCCGTCAGGAACTCCACCAGCAGAACGGCTTTCTGCACGGCGGAGTTCTGGCCTACGCCGCCGACAACTCGATCACCTTCGCCGCCGGGACGACCCTGGGGCCGACCGTACTGACCGGCGGCTTCTCCATCCAGTACATCCGGCCCGCCACCGGCCGCACGCTCATAGCCCACGCCGATGTCGTGCACACCGGCCGCCGCCAGGCCGTGGTCCGCTGCGAACTGTTCGCCGCGGGGGAGGACGGGGCGAAGACACTCTGCGCGGTCGCCCAGGGGACCGTACTGTCCGTCACGCCGTCCTGAAGCGCCTCGATGACGCCCCGGCGGGGCGGTTCACCCCGCGGCGCGAGCGCCGGACCGGGCGGCCGCCTCGTCGGCGATCTCCGCGATCTCCACGGGGCGCCGCTTCCGGCGGGACACCTCGCATGCCTCCGCGATCAACAGCGCGTACCACGCTTCCCGCCCGTCGCACGGATTGGGCAGTTCCCCCCGCACCACCCGTACGAACGCGTCCAGTTCCGCCTCGTACGCCGGGGCGAACCGCTCCAGGAAGCCCGGCCAGGGCCTGTGCGGTGCGGCGGGGCCCCGCGGCTCCGCCGAGGTGACCGGTGTACGGTCGTCCAGGCCGACCGTGATCTGGTCCAGCTCGCCCGCCAGTTCCATCCGTACGTCGTAACCGGCGCCGTTGCAGCGGGTGGCCGTCGCCGTGGCCAAGGTGCCGTCGTCGAGGGTCAGCACAGCAGCCGCCGTGTCCACATCGCCGGCCGCCCGGAACATCGCGGGCCCGGCATCCGATCCGGTGGCGTACACCTCGGTCACCTCACGGCCCGTCACCCACCGCAGCATGTCGAAGTCATGGACCAGACAGTCCCGGTACAGCCCCCCGGAGAGCGGCAGGTACGCGGCGGGCGGCGGTGCGGGGTCCATGGTCATCGCCCGTACGGTGTGCAGCCTGCCCAGCGCCCCTGCCCGCACGGCGGCGCGTGCCGCCCCGTACCCCGCGTCGAACCTGCGCATGAAGCCCAGCTGGAGGACGCTGCCGGCCCGGTCGACCTCGCGCAGCGCGCTCAGTGTCCCCGGCAGGTCCAGTGCGATCGGCTTCTCGCAGAACGTGGGCAGCCCGGCCCGTGCGGCCTGCCCGATCAGGTCCGCGTGCGCCGACGTGGCCGAGGTGATCACCACGGCGTCCACACCCGCGCCGAACACCTCGGCGGCGCTGTCCGCGGCTGCCGCGCCCAGGCGGCCCGCGACCTCGGCCGCCCGCGCCCCGTCGGTGTCCGTCACCACCAGGGCGTCCACCTCGGGATGGCGGGCCAGCACGCCCGCGTGGAAGGAACCGATCCGGCCCGTGCCGATGAGTCCGATGCGCATGGACTCAACGTGCCGCTCACCGACTGCGCTGTCAACTATATGTCCTGACAAAGTCGGGCTTGTTGGATGTTCATGCTGTCCGGACAACAGGATGACGTGACTACCGGCTTTAAGACGTGAGGGATACCCTCCACGCGTGCCCAAACCCACCACCGACCCCACCGCACTTGAACTCGGCGTGGACCGCACCAGCCCGGTCCCGCTGTACTACCAGCTGGCCCAGCAGCTGGAATCGGCCATCGAGCAGGGCCGGCTCGCCCCCGGCAGTCTCCTCGGCAACGAGATCGAGCTCGCGGCCCGGCTCGGCCTGTCCCGACCCACCGTCCGCCAGGCCATTCAGTCGCTGGTCGACAAGGGGCTGATGGTTCGTCGCCGCGGCGTCGGCACCCAGGTCGTGCACAGCAGGGTCCGGCGCCCGCTCGAACTGAGCAGCCTGTACGACGACCTGGAGGCCGCCGGCGGGCACCCCACGACCCGCGTTCTGCGCAACATGGTCGAGCCCGCCGGCGCCGAGGTCGCCGCCGCCCTCGGAGTCGAGGAGGGTACCGACGTGCACCTCGTCGAGCGGCTGCGGTATGCGCACGACGAGCCGCTGGCATTCCTGCGCAACCACCTGCCCCTCGGGCTCATCGACCTGGACACCGAACGGCTGGAAACCACCGGCCTCTACCGGATGATGCGCGGCGCGGGCATCACCCTGCACAGTGCCCGCCAGACCGTCGGAGCCCGGCTCGCCACCGCCGAGGAGGCGGCCGGACTCGCCGAGACCGAGGGAGCCGCCCTGCTGACGATGGAGCGCACCACCTTCGACGACACCGGGCGCGCGGTCGAGTTCGGCTCCCACATCTACCGGGCTTCGCGCTACTCCTTCGATTTCCAGCTCCTCGTACGGTGACGACGGCCGCGCGAGGCCGTTGACGTCCGGGACGCCCACCGCTACAACTGCCGCCAGCCGCAATCGGGCGGCGGGAAGAGAAGGCGGACCCACGATGCGTACCTGTCGCAGAGCAGTGATCCTGATCACCACCGCTGCCATCGGCCTCACCCTCACCGGATGCAGCGGCTCGGGCGGCAAGAGCGCCGAGGAGAAGCACCAGGGAGGAAGCGGCAGCGGGGGCAAGGCGGTCTCCACTTCCCGGATGAAGATCGCGATGGTCACGCACTCGGGGGAGGGCGACACCTTCTGGGACATCGTGCAGAGCGGCGCGAAACAGGCGGCGGCCAAGGACAACGTCGAGTTCCTGTACTCGGCGAACAAGGAGGGCAAGGAACAGGCCCAGCTCGTCCAGGCCGCCATTGATCAGAAGGTCGACGGCATCGTTGTCACCTTAGCCAAGCCGGAAGCGGTCAAGGACGTCGTCGCCAAGGCCGTGAAGGCCGGCATACCCGTAGTGACCATCAACTCGGGCGCGCAGTTCTCCAAGGAGGTCGGCGCGCTCGGACATATCGGGCAGGACGAGAGGGTCGCGGGCGAGGCCGTCGGCGAGGAGCTCAACGAGCGGGGCCGCAAGAAAGCCGTCTGTGTCATTCACGAGCAGGGCAATGTGTCCCTGGAGGAGCGCTGCGCCGGGGTGCGGAAGACCTTCGGGGGCACCGTCGAGAACCTCAACGTCGAGGGCACCAACATGCCCGCCTCCACCTCCTCCATCGAGGCGAAGCTCCAGGCCGACAAGGGCATCGACGCGATCGTCACCCTCGGTGCACCCTTCGCCGCCGCTTCCGTCAAGGCCAAGGAGGGATCCGGCAGCCGGGCGGAGGTCGACACATTCGATCTGAACGCCGAGGTCGTCAAGCGGCTGAAGGCGAAGGAGGTCGGCTTCGCGGTCGACCAGCAGCCCTACCTCCAGGGCTATCTCGCCGTCGACGAACTGTGGCTGAACAGGACCAACGGAAATGTCATCGGTGGCGGAAAGCCGGTGCTCACCGGCCCGGCGATCGTCACCGCCGACGACGTCCCGCAGCTGGAGGAATACACCGCGCGCGGTACCCGATGACCGTCGCGGGCATCGCTGTGCACACCCGTTGCCGGCATACGCGCCCCGCCCCTGCCGGGCGGCGCCGTCGGCGGCTCGGGGATACTTGGCCGGCCGGGCAGGGCGTGAACGGCCCCCGGCCCCACCAAAGAGCATAGCGAGCAGTACAAGAAGGGCATGGCGTCGTGGCAAGGGTTCGGACAGGGGTACGTGCGATGGGCGCCGTGCTTGCGGCGGTGCTCGGGGTGTCCCTCGTGGGATGCAGCAGCACCGGCGGCAAGCAGGCGGAGGAACGCGCGGCCCAGGCCGCCGCCGAGGGCCGATCCGCGGTGAACACGCCCCGCTGGACCTTTGCCATGGTCACCCACTCGGGAGACGGCGACACCTTCTGGGACATCGTCCAGCGGGGCGCCGAGCAGGCGGCCGTCAAGGACAACATCAAGTTCCTGTACTCGCACAGCGACGAGGCGCAGCAGCAGGCCCAGCTCGTCCAGGCCGCCATCGACCAGAAGGTCGACGGGCTGATCGTCACACTCGCCAAGCCCGACGCGATGAAGGACGTCGTCGCCAAGGCCACCAAGGCCGGTATCCCGGTGATCACGGTGAACTCGGGCTCCGCGGAGTCCAAGCAGTTCGGCGCGCTCACCCATATCGGCCAGGACGAGTCCATCGCGGGCGAGGCCGTCGGCGAGGAGCTGAACACGCGGGGCCGCAAGAAGGCCCTGTGCATCCTGCACGAGCAGGGCAACGTCGGCCACGAGCAGCGCTGCGCCGGAGCGAAGAAGACCTTCCACGGACAGATGCAGAACCTGTACGTCGAAGGCACCAACATGCCCGATGTCCAGGCGTCCATCGAGGCCAAGCTCCAGGCCGACAAGAACATCGACGCGGTCGTCACCCTCGGGGCGCCGTTCGCGGACGCCGCAGTCAAGGCGAAGAAGACCGCGGGCAGCAAGGCCGAGATCGACACCTTCGACCTGAATGCCAAGGTCGCCACGGCCCTCCAGGACGAGACCCTCGGCTTCGCGGTCGACCAGCAGCCCTACCTCCAGGGGTACGAGGCCGTGGATCTGCTCTGGCTCCACCGCTACAACGGCAATGTCCTCGGCGGTGGCCGCCCGGTCCTGACCGGCCCGCAGATCATCACCTCGAAGGACACTGCCGAGCTGGCGGAATACACGAAGCGGGGAACCCGATGAGTACGATCGCAGGGCCGTCCGCCCCGGCCGGGGCCGACGAGCGGCTGCTGCGCACCTCGCCGCTGCGCAAACTGCTCGGCCGCCCCGAGCTCGGCTCGGTGGTCGGCGCCGCGGCCGTCTTCATCTTCTTCTCGATCGTCGCCGAAAGCTTCCTGCGCGCCTCCAGCTTCGGCACGGTGCTGTACGCGGCCTCCACCATCGGAATCATGGCCGCGCCGGTGGCGCTGCTGATGATCGGCGGCGAGTTCGACCTCTCCGCCGGTGTGCTGGTCACCAGCTCCGCGCTGATCTCGTCGATGTTCAGCTACCAGATGACGGCCAATGTCTGGGTCGGCGTCTTCGTGTCGCTGCTGGTCACGCTCGCCATCGGGGCGTTCAACGGCTTCATGCTGACCCGCACCAAACTGCCGAGCTTCATCATCACGCTCGGTACGTTCCTGATGCTGACCGGTCTCAATCTGGGCTTCACCAAGCTGATCAGCGGAACCGTTTCGACGAAGTCCATCAGCGACATGGAGGGCTTCGAATCGGCCCGTCAGGTCTTCGCCTCACAGTGGACCATCGGCGGCGTCGAGTTCAAGGTCACGATTCTGTGGTGGGCGGTGCTTGTCGCGATCGCCACCTGGATCCTGCTCCGTACCCGCTTCGGCAACTGGATCTTCGCGATCGGCGGCGGGGCCGACGCGGCCCGCGCGGTCGGCGTCCCGGTGATCCGTACCAAGATCGGGCTCTACCTCGGGGTCGCCTTTGCAGCCTGGGTCTCCGGGCAGCATCTGCTGTTCTCGTTCGATGTGGTGCAGTCCGGCGAGGGCGTCGGCAACGAGCTGATCTACATCATCGCGGCCGTCATCGGTGGCTGTCTGATCACCGGAGGCTACGGCTCCGCGATCGGCTCCGCGGTCGGTGCCTTCATCTTCGGCATGACCAGCAAGGGCATCGTGTACGCGGAGTGGAACCCGGACTGGTTCAAGTTCTTCCTCGGAGCCATGCTGCTCCTGGCCACCCTGCTCAATGCATGGGTACGCAAGCGCGCGGAGGCGACGAAATGACGGCCCCCCAGGCACCGGCCGGCCCGGAGACGCCCCACCGGGCGCTTGTCGAGCTGGACCACGTCAGCAAGTACTACGGCAACATCAAGGCCCTCCAGGACGTCTCGCTGGAGGTCCACGCGGGGGAGATCTCCTGCGTCCTCGGTGACAACGGCGCCGGCAAGTCCACCCTGATCAAGATCATTGCGGGGCTGCACCGGCATGACGCGGGGACCTTCCTCATCGAAGGCGAGCAGACCACCCTCGCCGACCCGCGCGACGCCCTGGACCGCGGCATCGCCACGGTCTACCAGGACCTGGCCGTCGTCCCCCTGATGCCGGTCTGGCGGAACTTCTTCCTCGGCTCCGAGCCGACCACCGGCGCGGGCCCCTTCAAGCGCCTCGACGTGCGTCTGATGCGCGAGACGACCCGCTCCGAGCTGCTGCGCATGGGCATCGACCTGCGCGATGTCGACCAGCCGATCGGTACGCTCTCCGGCGGCGAGCGCCAGTGCGTCGCCATCGCACGGGCTGTCTACTTCGGCGCCAAGGTCCTCGTCCTGGATGAGCCCACCGCCGCGCTCGGTGTCAAACAGTCCGGGGTCGTCCTCAAGTACGTCGCGGCTGCCCGCGACGCGGGTCTCGGCGTGGTCCTCATCACGCACAACCCGCACCACGCGTATCTCGTCGGCGACCGGTTCGTCCTGCTCAAGCGGGGCGCCATGTCCGGCAGTCACACCAGAGCGAACATCACTCTGGACGAGCTGACCCGCCAGATGGCGGGCGGCAGCGAGCTGGAGGAGCTCAGCCATGAGCTGGAGAGGGCCCCCGGCCCGACCCGTCTGGGCGGCCACCCGGTCGACGACGACCTGCGATAACCCCTGGCCGATACCGACCCTTGCACACCGGTTTGCCCGCTGTGGTGCCCCGACAGTGGCAGAATCGAGCCCGACGGGCGCCGTCCGCCGCCGGGAGCACCACCCCGGCCCCCCAGACCCCGCAGGGACGATGAGCACGTACCGCGACTTCACACACCGCGGCTCCGCCCGCGCCACCGTCCTGCGGACCGTGGGCACCCGGGAGCGGCGCTCACACTTCACGGCGCCGCGGGTACCCACCGTCGGCATCGACATCGGGGGTACGAAGGTGATGGCCGGCGTCGTCGACGCCGACGGCAACATCCTGGAGCAGCTGCGCACCGAGACGCCGGACAAGTCCAAGAGTCCCAAGGTCGTCGAGGACACCATCGTCGAGCTGGTCCTGGACCTCTCCGACCGGCACGATGTGCACGCCGTCGGCATCGGTGCGGCCGGCTGGGTCGACGCGGACCGTTCCAAGGTGCTGTTCGCCCCGCACCTCGCCTGGCGCGACGAACCGCTGCGCGACGCCCTCGCCTCCCGCCTTGTCGTCCCCGTCATGGTCGATAACGACGCCAACACCGCCGCCTGGGCGGAGTGGCGCTTCGGAGCGGGCCGCGGCGAGGACCACCTCGTCATGATCACGCTCGGTACCGGCATCGGCGGCGCGATCCTCGAGGACGGTCAGGTCAAGCGCGGCAAGTACGGCGTCGCCGGTGAGTTCGGCCACATGCAGGTGGTGCCCGGCGGGCACCGCTGCCCCTGCGGGAACCGCGGCTGCTGGGAGCAGTACAGCTCCGGCAACGCCTTGGTCCGCGAGGCCAAGGAGCTGGCCGCGGCCGACTCCCCGGTGGCGCATGGCATCATCGAGCGGGTCAAGGGGAACATCCCCGACATCACCGGTCCCCTCATCACCGAACTGGCCCGCGAGGGCGACGCGATGTGCGTCGAGCTCCTCGAGGACATCGGCCAGTGGCTCGGCGTCGGCATCGCCAATCTGGCCGCCGCGCTCGACCCCTCCTGCTTCGTCATCGGAGGCGGCGTCAGCGCCGCCGACGACCTGCTGATCGGCCCCGCCAGGGACGCCTTCAAACGCCACCTCACCGGCCGCGGCTACCGCCCGGAGGCCCGGATCGCGAAGGCGCAGCTCGGCCCGGAGGCAGGTATGGTCGGCGCAGCCGACCTGGCCCGGCTGGTGGCCCGCAGATTCCGGCGTACCAACCGTCGCCGCGTCGAGCGGTACGAGCGGTACGCACAGATCTACGACCAGGCCGCGAGCACCATCCGTAACACGCGCAACACTCGCACCTCCTAGGGATCTCCAGAGACATGACCGCAGCCGAGCACCCCGTCCTGCCGCGCCAGTCCTCGCCGCCCGAGGACGACAGGCCACCGCAGGACCGGCGCCAGATGATCCGCCGCCGCCTGATCACGGCGACCGTCATCGTGCTGCTCATCGGCATCCCGGCCGGCTATCTGCTGATCTCCGCGGAGCAGAGCCGCCGCTCCGGCCAGAACAAGGAGGCCGAGGCTTCCGCCCAGGGGCTCCAGGAGGGCTGGCCGTCCCGGATGCAGCGCCGGATCTTCGAGCTGCCGATCCCCGGCAACGCCCAGGACGTGCAGTACTACGAGACCAACAACTGGAAGGCCAGCCGGCTGTACGTGGAGTTCCGCACCACGTCCGCCGGACTCGACCGATTCCTGAGCCGGCTGGGCAGCGGACGCGCCGCCCTGCAGACCGGCGAGGTCAGCATCAGCGCCCGCGACCAGGAGGTCTCGGGCTGGAGCTTCGACCCCGGGGCCGAGTGGGCGGGCACCACGCACACCAACAAGGACCCACGGCCCACCCAGGACATCACCGTGAACATGTCCGATCCGATGAACCCTGTCGTATATGTCGTATCTGCGGCGACCCCCTGACCGGAAGCCGACATGCGGGAGCGGGCTTGGCCTGCGCCGCGGGCCGCGGTGGAAACGGACAGGCGGGATGCCGCGCACGAGGGGTTGCCATCCCTGGCCGTCGTGCGTGTGGGCGCCGGAGATCTCCCGCGACAGCGGCAGTCCGTTCCGGTCCGTGATCATCCGTGGCTGACCGTAGACCTGCTGCGCCCCTGGCCCTGGTCCAGCGAGCAATGCGGCACCTACGGTCCCGCACCAGAGGCGGTCACTCCTCCTTGCACCTGCTGATACCGCGCGTACTGCCCCGTTCCAGGGTCGATACCGGCTGGGGAAGGGGTAACGATTGAAATGACAAGCCGATGTCACAACTCAATGTGAAAGGGATCGGTGTCCTGACCGGGGGCAGCCCAGCTGGTTCTCCGTGGTCCGGCTGCCTCCCGGGCAGTGCCGCGATATTCCGTGCCTGGCGTGCGCTCATAGGCGCTGCCGCGCGTGCCACCGACCCTGCCGTGTCCCGGGCGGTCAGTCGGCAGCCCCCGGAACATCGGAGCAGAGAGGAAGCCCCCGGTGAAGTTCATCAATGAGAAACTGCGTGCCCCGCCCCAGCCAACGGCCCGCGTACCGGCACAGCCTTTGGTCTCCGCCGGCGACTGCGGTCTGCTCCTTGTCAGAATCACCTTCGGCCTCCTCATGGCAGGGCACGGATGCCAAAAACTCTTCGGAATATTCGGTGGTGACGGTCTCACCGCAACGGGCAAGGGATTCGCCGCTCTGGGCTACCACCCCGGAGTGGCCTATGCCGCCATCGGCGGCGGCTCCGAGTTCCTCGGGGGCCTCGGCCTGGCTCTGGGACTGTTCACCCCACTGGCGTCGGCTGCCCTGATCGGCGTGATGATCAATGCCATGGCGACCGTCACCGCGGCACATGGCCTGTGGGAGACACAAGGCGGTGTCGAGTACAACGTGTGCATCGCGGTCGTGTCGCTGGCCATCGCTGCCATCGGTCCCGGTCGGCTCGCCCTCGACAGACCTTTCCGCTGGGGGAACGGCGGCTGGCCAGAAGCCGCCTTCGCTCTGGGCGTCGGAGGAATCAGCGCCGCCATCGTGCTGATCCTTTGAATTCGGGCAGAGGATACTGATGCCAATCAGGCCGCTGGCTGATCCTGCCGCATGAAGGGCCCCGCGGCGCAGTGTGTCGTAGGCCTGCCATGGGGTGGCTTGTCGGCGGAGGGGCAGGTGCCGGTCCGTCCTTCGCGAACCTGGTGTCATCCACCAACCACACCTGCAGCCGCACCGCCGCCCCCGCCTGGCGGGCCAGCCCGGCACGAACAGTGTCCACCGGTCAGGTCGAGGACGTCATGAACTGCTGCAACTGCTGGTGATCCACACCCAGCCGTCCCGCCATCGGCTGCATCGACTTCCGCCGACCGTCCAACAGCAGACCCCGCAGATACAGCCCGCCCTTCACCCGCTGATCCACACGCGCCGACGGCGCGAACACCTCCGTCCCGCCGATTCCCCGGCACGCCACGCGCGAGCAGGCCGAAGAACCCATCCTCGTGGCGCCGCACAACACCGTCACCAGCGCTGACAGTTCGGCCATGACGTTCATCCGCTGGACGTCGGCCGGCTGTGGGCCCGCGCCCGCGCCACCAGATCGGCGGGCTCGAGGCGTACCTGCAACGCCTTCAAGATCAGCAGCCACCATTGGTGCAGCCGGTCGGTGAGTTCCTCACGCTCTGCCATCTCGTCAGTGAGGCTGTACAGCCCGAAGAACGCGCACACCAAGGTCGTGGCGGTGCCCGACGGTTTGACGTCTGCGGCCAGTTCGCCCTTGGTGCGGGCTTCGGCCAGAAGGCGCGTGACGGCAGTCGTCCAGGCGGCGAAGGGCGTGGGTATGGCGGCGTCGATGGTGCGGCGCTCGGTCCACAGACGCGCGCCGGCCCGGGTCATGACGTCGTCGCGCAGCGCCGCAGCGACGTCGAAGCTGAGAGCGACCAGCTTTTCCAGCGGCGGGATCCCGGGGGCGGCGTAGCGGTCGGCCAACAAGGGCCAGGCGGCGAACTGTTCGCGCACGACGGCCAGCGCGAGCTTCTCCTTGCTGGAGTAGTGGAAGTAGACGGCTCCGCTGGTGCGCCCCGAAAGATCGCTGATCTCATTGATGCTTGTCCCTGCATACCCTTGTTCAACGAAAAGACGTGCTGCGGCTTCCAGTAGAGACCTTCGGGTCGCGCGTGCCCTGTCCTGCACGTATGTTCCACCTTCGTTCAATGATGCGCTGCTTTTTATCCAGGAAAGTCGTGCGCCTGGCGCACTGACGGCGCTCCGCTCCGTTAAATGCGTGGAGATTATTATTATCTTTCGGCTGGGCGCGGGTGCGGCTGATTGAGGAAAATTCGCGCTTCACCCGGCGTTCCCGAACGTGGTCCCCGACCTCCGAGGAGCGACGTGTTCGGTCAAGTCGTCCTAAATTTAACGGAGTTGACGGGGCAGCAAGGTCTCTTCGGCCCGCGTTGACTGCTGTACGCGCCTCGCCAGTACTCCGTACGCGCCTCGCGAGTACTCCGTAACGAGCCTGCCGTCAAACACTCGAAATGGTGATTGCGCCCTTCTCTACTCTGAAATTAACGTAGTCATCACGATGTTTCTCGGGTCATCCGAACATGACCGGACGATGTCCGTCGCTGTAGACCCCGGAAGCGAATCATCCGTCCTGCACGCGCGGTCGACGGGCTCGTTCGACGCCGCACCTTCTGTAGCTGAGTGAGCCTCTCCGTAGTCCCGCTTCTCACTGCGACCGCCGACGGCGCGGGATGGCGCGCTCTTCGAGAAGGGCAGGGAAATGACACCTCATCGCATCTTCACCTGGTCCCCGGCTGCCATCGTCTTCGACTGCGACGGAACCCTGATGGATACCGAACGGCACTGGCAGGAAGCGCGCAGCCGGGTCTTCGAAGAGTTCGGGCTGAAACCCCGTGCCGGATTCGCCGAGCGGGCCAAGGGTGTCCACTACACCGAGTGCGGCAGCCTCATGGCCAGGGAGGCTGGAAAGCCGGGCCTCGCCGACGACATGGCGCATGCCCTCCTGAGGCGCTTCAGGGCGTACGTCGCCGAGGACCCCGTCACCATGCCGGGTGCGGCCTCGCTCGTCCGGCTTGCCGCCCGCCACATCCCGCTCGCTGTCGCCAGCAACTGCCCGCTGGACGTGGTCGAGTACAGCCTTTCCCGGGCCGGACTGCTGGGCCATTTCGCCCATGTCGTCGTCGCAGGTGATGGGTTGCTGCCGAAACCCCATCCGGACGTCTACGCCACCGCGGTCCGCCTCTGCGGCGTGCTGCCGGGGGACGCGATGGCTGTGGAGGACTCGGTGACCGGCGTCGAGTCGGCCCGGAGCGCAGGCATGCGCGTGATCGGCGCAGGACCTCGGCCAGCCGGAAAGGAGGCGGACCGGGCCGACCTCTGGGTTCGCACACTGGCTGATCCAGAACTTCAGGCATGGGCACGGGGCTGGGCGGAGGGAGCTTGATCACCGCGCGAAGGCCGGCCGTCCCCGATCAGCCCCACTGCTTCGCGGCGGGCGGAGCGGTTCCTCGCCCGTGCCGCAGCGTACGTCGCTGAGGAAGGACTCCCGTGACCGACATCGACGCCCTCGCGGCCGGCTCGAACAGCATGGTGCACCGGTTGTCCGGGGCGTCAGCGGGCTCGGGCAGCGCCGCTTCTACAGCCAGGAACCGGTCGGCAATCGCCTCGAATTCCTCCAGCCGACGAACTGATCCAAATCCCCCGCGCCACCAGGAGGTGCCGTCATGCAGACCCTGACCACGTTCAACTTCGTTCTTCGACTCGCTACCGGAGTCGGCTGCGGCGCCCTCATCGGCATGGAACGCCAGTGGCGCTACCGCATGGCCGGACTGCGCACCAATGCCCTCGTCGCCGCCGGGGCCACCCTCTTCGTCCTCTACAGCGAGGCCGTCGGCGAACCGAACAGCCCCACCAGGGTCGCTTCCTACGTCGTGTCCGGCATCGGCTTCCTCGGCGCCGGCGTCATCCTCCGCGAAGGCGGCGGCGTCCGCGGTCTCAACACCGCCGCCACCCTGTGGTGCTCGGCCGCGGCCGGTGTGCTCGCCGCCTCCGGGCGGCTCGCCCTCGCTCTGCTCGGCGCGGCCGCCGTCATCACCATCCACCTGGTCCTGCGCCCCGCCAGCCGCCTCATTGACCGAGCCCCGCAGGGCAACGCCGACACCACCACGCACGCCACCCTCCACGTCACCTGCGACCGCCGTGACGAACCCCATGTCCGCGTCCTGCTCATCCAGATGCTCAGCAGCACCGACCCCAGACTGGCCGGCCTGCGTATCCGCCGTGGCGAGGACGACACCACCGACATGGAAGCCACGGTCACCATCGACGGCGCCCCCGGCGCACCCATGGAACAGCTCGTCACCCGCCTGTCCCTGGAGCCCGGCGTCCGCGACCTGCACTGGCACCTCACTGACCACGAGGCCCAGGCCGACTGTGAGGCCCTGATCTGACACCGGCATGGTGTGGAAGAGCGTCGGTTTGGTCATCCACCTCCAAGGCCGCCCGGAAGCGACCACTTGGGTGCTTGCTTCGGGCCCCGGGCTGTGCTCGGCACGACGAGTGGCCTGGTGCCTGTTGAGTCAAGGTCGCTCTGGCCGGTCACAGCCATTGGGCCCAGCCGAAGGTCGCGATGTACGCCTGCTCGATCGACTTGCAGCCCCGCCCGCCGCGCCGGCGGACGACCGCCAACGCCAGCGCAAACCAGACCGCGAACACGCCGCCGGTGATCAGCGGCCACCGAGGGCCCTCGAGGTACCCGACCACCCCGAGCGCCGCCGCCATCACCACCAGACCGAAGTGCGCCCCGCCTCGGCTGGAGCGCAGCATCTCCCTCCTGACTCGCCGGTCCTCGGCGAGCACCCGTTCGTACGGATTCGGCGCTGCCCCGCGCTGCTTTCCCGCTCCGCGTCCTTCTCCACGAAAGCCCCTCCATGGATCCAGCCTCGACCGAAGCCCTCGTCATCACAGACGCATAACCTGTCACGCCCCCTTGCCTTGACGCAGCCGGCTGACCGGCCGCTTCCAGGGCAACCCACTACCGCGGCTCCGTTCCTCGCCAGGTGCTCAGGCCGATGAAGACGATCGACCGGAACACCACGGCCAAAGACAGCTTCACGAACGACGCCCTGTCGTCCCGTCCTACGACGGCGGCGGTCGTGTGGGTGCCGGTGGCGCGGCGCCGTTGAAGTTCGCGCAGTACGGGCAGGCACAGCACGCTGCCCACCAGTCCCGGCACCACCAGCAGGGGCGTCAGGCGCAGGCCGCCGGTCGAGTTCGGCGGTGCGAGGTGTCGTCATGGCGGGCTTTTCGGTCGATCGGGTCATGCGGGATCCGCGACGGTGGGTGAGGCGGGTTTCGGGATGCTGGCCTTGGGTGCGTACTGGGCTGCCTGTGCGTCGAACATGGCGGCGTAGCGGCCCTGGGCGGCGATGAGTTCGCCGTGAGTGCCGTGTTCGGCGAGGTGCCCCTGGTTGAGGACGTAAATGTGGTCGGCGTGGCGGACGCCGGACATGCGGTGTGTGACCAGGACGACGGCCCGGTTCGGGGCGGCGAGGCGGCGGATGCGGTCGAAGGCTTCGATCTCGGCTTCGGGGTCGAGGGCGGAGGTGGGCTCGTCGACGATGAGGACGCTGTCTGCCTTTGAAGTCGCGCTACGCCAGTGCGTGCGGGCGAGACCCACTTTCTGCCATTCACCGCCGGAGAGCTCGATGGCACCGCGGAACATGCGGGCCAGCAGGCTCCGTAGGCCGTCGGGGAGTTTGGCGATGACCGGGCCGGCGCCCGCGTAGTCGACCGACGGCTGTAGGTCCTGCGGTGTGGCCGCGTGGGCGGGGCGGCCGAGGCGGATGTTCATCGCGGCGGTCACGGGCCAGCGCTGGAAATCCTGGGTGAGCAGGGAGACGCGCTCGAAAACCTGGGAGCGGTCGAGGCCGCTGATGTCCGCCTCGCCCCAGCGCAAAGTGCCGGCCTGGGGCAGCAGCACGCCTGACAGGATCTTCATCAGCGTGCTCTTGCCGGAGCCATTCTCACCCACCACCGCGGTGACCGACCCCATCGGCAGGGTGAGGGACACCTGGTCCAGGGCAGCCGTGTCACGGTCGGGGTATCGGTAGGTCACGTGGTCGAGGACGATCTCCTTGATCTGCTCGGGGACCGGATCGCCGCCCGCGGGGATGGTGCGCTGCGCGGCCTGGGCCAGGAACCGGCCGTGGTCGCGGACGTAGAGGGACTCCTCGTGCAGCTGATTGATGTTCATCACCAGCGCGCCCAGGCTCGCCGATCCGGTCCGCACCGCGATCACGGCGGTGCCGGCAATGGCGAGGCTCATGTGCCCGGCCGTGATCAGCCAGAACATGACCCCGTACGTCGCGGCCATCGCCAGGCCGGACAGCGCGGCGGCGACCCATTCGGTCAACGCCTTGCTGGAGGCGAGGCGTTCCTGTTCGGCTTCGGCGCTCTCGGCCATGCGCTGGTAGCGGCTGAGGAGGAAGGTGCCGACGGCGTGGATGCGGACCTCCTGGGCGGCGGTGCGCTCGGTGAGCAGGTTGCCGATGAGGCGGCTGGCCCGCACGTGCTCGATCCAGCTCATCACCGACACGTACCGTTCCTGGGCCACGCGCATGGCGCCCCAGCCGCGCGGGGCGGCGATGAGGAGCAGCATGGGCAGCAGGACAGGGTTAGTCGTTGCAGACACCGTGTCCCACACAGGTCGTGTCGCATTACGGCGGGAGCGTGGCCTTGGCCCATGTCGTGCTCAGAAGCGGCATCGTGTCTCTTTACTGCCAGGCTGCTGATGAAGGTCACACGGCAGGACATCCTTCTGTCCCCGTGGTCAGGGTCCCAGACGACGCCCCTTCTGTGTCGTCGATTCGCTCGTCGGGGTCAGGTAAGTGGTTGGTTTCGTGGACTGGTTGCCGGGTTGTTGCGGAAGCTTGACGCGTATTGCGGGAACAGCAAGGACTGCAGCCACCGTGGCGATCTGCCACACGGCGCCGAAGCCCAGCACTCCGGATGTGCCGACGAGTACCGACACCGGACCGGCAGCGGCAAGTCCGACGGGGCCGAGGGCGAATGCCCCGAAGGAGTTGTAGGCAGTGACCCGGGCGAGGGCGCCCGGCGGCACTTGTCGCTGCGTGGTGGTCGTGGAGAGGGTGCCGCAGACCGCCGAGCCGATCCCGGCGAGCAGGGCGGCGGCGCAGATCCAGCGCAGCGACCCGCCGGTGGCGAGGGCAGCGGAGGGTAGTGCCCAGCCCAGCGCGGCCACTGTCGCGATGAGCAGCGGACGGCGCGGGTCGCGGCCGAGCGTGGCTACACCGCCGACCACCGCACCAGCTCCGTACAGAGCCATGACCAGGCCCCACGAGGCTGCGCCGCCGAGCCGCTGCTGGGCAACGACGGGCCCGAGGACCAGGAACGGCGCCCAGACCAGGAGATTGAAGAGGCAGCCCTGCACCGAGATCACCCATAACCAGGTGCGGGAGCGGAATTCCGTCCAGCCTTCCCGGAGGTCGGCCACGAATGATGAAGCCAGCACGGCTGGCAGGGAAGTGCGGGGGAGCAGGAGCAGCGCGAGGACGCTTACCGCATAGCTGGCAGCGTCCAGGGCGAGTACTGACGACGCGCCGGTCACCGCGGTCAGGATGCCGGCGAGTACGGGTCCCGCGATGGACGCGATCGAACGGGCGACTCCGAGTAGCGCGTTGGCGTCGGAGAGGGTGTCGTCGCGCGCGATGTGCGGGACGAGGGCGTTGAGAGCCGGTGTGAAGAGGGCCTCCGCCGATCCCCAGAGGGCGACAAGTACCACCAGCGTCCACAGGCCGGTGCCGTTGAGGAGGCAGACGGCGAGGCCGGCCTGGGTAACACAGCGCACTGTGTCGGCGGTCAGCATCACCTGGCGGCTGCCCAGCCGGTCGGTGACGACTCCGCCGGCGAGCAGGACGAGGACCAGCGGCAGGATCCGCGCAGCAAGGACGTAGCCCAGTTCGGTGCCTCCCCCGCCGGTCTCCAGGACTGCGAAGGACACCGCGATCGAGGCCATTGAGGAGCCGAGCAGTGAGGTGGCGTAGCCGATGAAGAAGCGGCGGAAGTCACGTTCACGGAGTACCGCCAGGCGGAGTTCAAGGGACATAGGCGCAGGTTGCCAGGACCGGGTGACGACACGCCAGAGCTGCGGTCGAAAAACCTGAGTCTAGTAATGTCAAGTTACTCTTTGATCAGCGTGAACAGAGCAGCATTTACTGCGGTTCATTCAGAACGGAGGAGATCGTGAGCCACCCCGTGGAGTACGCCGTCGCCGTCGACAGGTTCCTGACCGCCGCAGCCCTCGGCGCAGGCTCGCGCCGCGTCTACCGGATTGCTCTCACTACCTGGGCGTGGGCAGCGGTGGACCGGACGCCGCCGGTGGGCGAAGGGCGTCGCAACGCCGCACCCCCAGCCGTTCCTCTGGCCGTGCTGGACACCCCGCATGCCGCAGCCCGGTTACGGGACGTGTTCGCCGTGCGATCTGCGGCCGTCGGCGCACGCACCGCCAACCGGGAGCTGTCGATACTCACCGGTGCGGTGAACTGGTGGCGGGAGCAGGGTTGGCTTACTGGCGATCCCGTGGCGGGTTTGCGGCGGCTGCCCGTAGCGAATCGACCAGATGCGGAGTCACGGCTCGATGCGAGCCAGGCCCGAGCTGTCCTGGAGTTGCCCGCCCCGCTGCGCGAGCAGGCGTTCTGGCATCTGCTGTACGAGTCCGGGGGGACGATCCAGCGCGTCCTCGCCCTCGACATCGACGACCTGGACCTCCCCGGTCGCCGCGCCCGGGAGTGTAGCGACTCTCCGCTGTGCTGGGGTGAGGGCACAGCCAAGCTGCTCTCGTTGCTCACTCTCGGCCATGTCAACGGACCGCTGTTCATGACAAGCCGTGGGCGGCTGTCCTACCGCCGCGCTGCGGAGATCTTCACTGCCGCCACCAGCCCACTCGATCCACGTGGGCGTGGGTGGACGCTTCGCCAACTGTCGGCCGCTGGCCAGCAAGAGATGCTGGCTGTTGTCCCGTAACTGGCTGGGGGTTGCTGCCTTGCAAAGGTCACGACCGAGGCGGAACGGCTACCGACCTTCATCAGGGCAATGATCGAGTACGACGGGCAGAGAGGAGGGACAAGCCGTAGCCGCAGTCCGCTCCACCCGTCGGTGTCAACTGCAGGACCCGAAGGGGGCGGTGTCGCTCGGGGCGGACAGCGGGCGGACGTTGTGATGAGCTACCGCGTGCTTGCGTAGACGTTCGATCTCGTCGTGTTGGGCGGCCAGTCGAGAGATCGCCAAGGTCTTGAAATCGGTCAATTCCGCCAACTGCTCGTCGCGGGCGCTGATTCGCTTCCTCAGCTCGGCGTTCTCCGTCTTGAGTCGATCGATTTGAGCGACTCGGGGATCGAGGATCTCTTCGGCGTCCCGAAGCTCCCTGAGTCGCCGCTCGAACTCCTCGGCGAGGTGCTGGTAGGCGCCGGGCCTGACTGTGCCGTCGCGGTTGGGTTTGGGATAGAAGCCGGTGCGGGTCACCCCGGCCAGGGCGGCGAGGGTCTTGAGGTCCGCCTTCCCTCCGGGCGGAAGGTTCCCGCTCAGGATCCGCTCCATAGCGGCCCGGATCGCGACCTCGTTGCGAGCCTTGTCACCCTGGGTGAGCCGGGCCATCTTATTCCTCTCCACGGGACGTGGCCTGGACGGCGTCGATCTCGGCGACGACCCGCAGGGCGCGATCGCGCTCGGGTACCAGCCGTGCCTTCTCGCCCTTGGCCACCCGAGGGCTCTCGATGAACACATCAATCGCGGTGGCCTGTCCGGCCCAGACGGGACGGTGGCAGGGGTGGTGGGTGGCCTGGGGGCAGCGAGCCGAGTCGCACATGCCGACCAGCGGCTTGGTCGCATTCGGCGTGCCGGCCAGGCGCAGGCACAGGGCCTTCGAGGGGTCACGGAACCAGCAGAAGTTGGCAGGCCCGACGTGGAGCGTCTTGGCCTGTTTCCGCAGGAGATTCTCCAGGTGACGGTCGTCCTTGAGGACCTTCGGGTCTGTGCGGGCCGCGTTCTTCAGCTGGGCATCCACGTGGTGGAATGCCTCGATCAGGCCGCGTGCACCGGGACCGGCGGGCATACGGCCTGCTTGGACATCGCGGAATGCCTGCACCGTCAGCTGTACGTGATGGGTTTCCTCGGCCTCCTCGATTTCGGCATGGAACAGTCGCTGGGATCCGCCGGGGCGAGCGGCATAGCCTTCCGTGGTGGCCACGGAGATGTGCTTGAGGGCGATCTTCGCCGCCAGCAGACCTCCCGGACGCTCCGCGATGGCCAGGGACAGTGTCCGTCGCAGCATCCTGGCGTTGAGCGGGCCTTGGGGGATGACGGGGAGTCCCCAGCGCTCCCGGTTGCCGGTCCGCTCCAGCCACCCACGCAGGTTCTTCAACCGGCCGGCCAGGTCGATGGTGCCGAACAGTGCCTCACCGGCGGGCCGGTTCACCAAGCGTTCAGCGAGCGCCACGGCCCGGTCCACCTGCTCGATGACCACCCATTCGTCGGGGACTCCTCCGAACTTCTGCCCTTTGATCAGGCGGCTGGCGAGCCGGAACCGGCGACCACCCCCGGGCGTCGCGACAGCAGGGAGCCGGCATCCTGCCTCGATTTCCAGGAGTTCGCTGGTCCGCATCCCGCTGAGGGCGCAGGCCACCACCAGACAGGCCGTCACCGCATGGTCGACCATGAAGAAGAGGTCGCCCTCGGCCAACGGCAATGTCCACGGGATCAGTTCGCCGTCCCCCATACGCGGGATGGCTGCGGCCTGCCGGGCCAGCGGCGGCTGGAATCCGACTTCGGCCGCCAGCGTGGTCAGTTCAGGGATCACTTGTCGACGCGCGTCGTCTCCGAACCTGCGGGCGCCGACGGTGCGGGCGAGTGCTTCCCACCCCAGGTGCTTCAGGGGACCCTCCTGTCCCAGCGTGGTCCGCTTCCGCAACTGAACATCATCAACCGCGGGCAACGGTTCGCCATTGGCCCGCATGAGGGCCATGGCCTGCCGCAGAGCGGGAAGGTGCGCCAGAGTGACACTGGCCGACACCGTCGTGTCCGCGCGGGAGGTGCGCGCCGTGTCCATCAGGTCTGCCAGATGCGGCCCCACTTCGTTGACGAAGTACAGGCACGTGGCCAACAGCGGCTGCAGCATGGAGTCCGGCACGGGCGGTGTGAGGTTCGGCCCCTTCGACTTGTAGCCGACGACCTGGGTGGCGGTCTTCCCTTTCCACGGGACAAACCCAGTCTCGTAGCTGTCGCTGGACAACAACTCCTCATACTGGGCGATCAGTTTGAGGGTCCGGACACGCGCCACGGTTGAGTACGGTTCAAGACGTCGCCTCGGCCGCCCGGAGACCGGGACACTCCACGAGTAGTGCTCCAGGTACTGTCCGCACATTTCCTGCGTGACATCCTCCAGAGCCGTGATCCCCTGCTCGGTGAGCCAGTTGAACCACTCGGTGTATCGCTGCAGGAAGTTGAAGCAGGTCCGGGGAGAACGGGCGGCCCGCAGTGCATGCGCGCACTCCAGCACCGCCTCGTACTGCGGGGCGAGCATCGCCAGCAGGATCTCCTTGGCCACGACCCTCCATCGCGGATTGACGATCCGGGTGAAGTCCCAGATCTGCTCGTGGTCGGACATCATCCGGTGTGCGTCCGCGAGGCCGGAGAACACCCAGCGGTCCTGCTCGAACCGCGAGCGTGTCGCGCCATCGACGAGTCTCAGCCCGGCGATCTCACACACGTCACTCTGAGCGAAGACCGAGGCTGGCCGACGGTGACGGGAAAGGTGTGCAGGTACGGGACGCAGCGTCACAGTGTGCCCTCCTCGGGCCTCAGCGGGAGATCAGTGTCGTCGTCCGCCACCTCGCGTTCGCCCTTCGCCTTGGCCTCGGCGGAGAGCTTCGGCAGGATCTCGTTGGCCAGACGATCGGCGTACGGACCGAAGACCCGGATGAAGTTCTCCGTGGGCATCTGCCGGAACTGCCGCGCGAAGAAAGCGTTGAGCCGGAGCAGGTTCGCCGCATGACGTGGCAAGAACACCGCCAGCGGGCACAGAAGACACACCCACGGCCGGGCCGGACACGGCTGCCCGGCAGGACCGTGGACCCCGGCCAGTTGATCGGCGCACGCGGCGGTGAACACATCACGCTCGCCGCCCACCAACTCGGCGATGGCCACGGCATGCAACTCGAGCCGCTTCACATCGTCAGGAAAGTCCTCGGCGAACCGCGCTGCCTGCTCCGTCGAGAGCACCACCGGCGGCAGCGCCTTGCGCAGGATGTCGGCCTGGCCGTCTTCGATGATCGACTCCACCGCATCGAGCTGAGCAGGACTGGTCGGAGTGACGTAGTGATCGCCTTCGGTGCGGGCGGTGTGGTTCGGATCGATCGTGGCCCGTCCGGTCCACCCCCGCCTGGCCAATCGTTCGTGGTACGTCGCACGAATCCGGCCGCGATGGATCACGAACGGCTTCCCCGCATCGTCCACCAGGCCCAGCTGCTTCACCAGATCACGATGACGGCCTGTGCCCGACGGAGGACCGATGACCGGGCTGAACTCCCCACTCGCCGTGAACCACTTCGGCGTGTACGAAATCCACAGCTGCCCACGGATCCCGGCGTCAGCGAAGTTCCGCAGCGGCGCCGAGTACGCCAGCCACCGCTCCAGCAGCCGCACCGCCCGAGCCGGAAGATTGGAACTCTCTCGCGCAGTACGCCCCTTGATGTAGGTGATCAGCATCGTGGCGTCGCCGGTCCACTCGAGACCGTCCAGCCCCAGATCGTCAATGCTGTCCGGCACGACCCCGCAGTACATGCCGAACAAGACAGAGTGGGCGACTTGGACGACCGGGTGCGGAAACAGGTCGCTGCGCACCTGACGCACCGCCCGGCGCAGGTCCCACTGCGTCGACTTGGTGCCCTGGGTCTGCGCCCGGTACACGGGCCGGTCCGGGAAGGGGCCGTCCCGCAACAGCAGCCAGGCGATGTCCTGCGGACTGTGGTGCGCGCTCGTCGACGGCTCGCCGCCCCGCGCGGCCAGCTCCAGAGCCCGCCGGTGACGGCCCCAGCTGTCGTCCACCACCGCCCGGCACGACGTCTCCAGCCGCTCCCACTCTCCATCGGTGTACGCCTTGTACGGGCTGGTGCTTCGATACGCCTGGATCTGGTTCCCCGTGAGGTACGCGCGCACCTCCGGACGCAGGGCTCCGGTGACCGCGTCGAAGCCCTTCAACAGCATGCGTGTCTCGCGCTCACGCGTATACGTGCTGGCCATCCAGTAGCGGACCAGCGTGGCCCGTGTCAGGTCCGGGACGCTCCCGGTGAACCCGGCCTCAGTCAAAGCGCTCACCATCTGGCGCAGGGCCACAGCGTAGGCCTTGGCAGTGTTCTTCGCGCCGATGCCGCCGTCGGGATGCGCGTTGGCCGCGAGTCCCTTCGCAAGGTCGCGCGCCAGCCCAGGATTGGGCAGACCGTCCAGAACGGCCGTCCACTCACGGCCGTTGGGGAACACGAAGTGCACGGCCAACGGCTCGTGCATCACGTACGCGGGCATGCGCCGGCCTCCTCGTCATCGAACTCGGCCGCAGCTTCGGCGGCGGCCTCCGGATGCGGCGCGCCGGTCGTGTCGTTGTAGGCGTCGCGATAGATCCGTGTGACGTCCAGGCGAGCGACGTAAAGCTCGGTCGACAGGACGCTCTGGTGGCCGAGCAAGTCCCGCAGGATCAGCATCGGATCGTTCCGGGTCAGATAGAGAGCCATCGCGGCGTCGTCTCCGGTGTCCGCCGCGAGGGCAGCCGCCCGCTGGTAGTAGCCCGTGACCAGCCACTCCAGGGTCGCCATCGCCATCGAGTGACGCAGCCGGTGCGGGGCCACCGTCGGAAACCGCGGCTCGAACCGCTCGCGGATACGGGCCGACGTCCGACGGAAGACCGTGGCCCAGTCCACGAACGGCTGCCCCGAGGACTGCAGGCCCAGCAGCGGCGACCCGCCATCCGGAGCGACCAGGCGCAGCCGCTCGGACGGGTGTAACTTCCGCCACGACCTCCGCTCCCCGTTGACGAAGGCGCCCTCCCAGTCGGGCTCCTCCACCACCAGCGGCTCACCCAGCTTCGACGGCGGCCGCCACGTGAAGCCCTCGGCCGACGCGGCCCGGTCCAACTCGATGTACTGGTGCACTTCGGCGAGCGCTTCATAGCTGATCCACGATGTACGAGCCTTCTGTCCCTTGGTGATCGCATGGCTCAGCGGAAACAGAACAGGCAGCGTTCGCGGGCGGGGCGGAAGAGGCGGTACCTCGTAGATCGTCAGGTGCGTGAACTCCTGCCGCCGCAGGCCACTGGACAGCACCAGACGGGCCATCGCCGCGTTGCGGGCTCCTTCCCGGCCGCGGTAGCGCGGGTCCGGCTCGCCGTCCGGGCCGAGCCCTGCCAGGCCCCGCACGAACAGCTCCGCGAAGTCCCGTTCCAGGTACTTGATCGTCGTGTGCGGCCTCGGGGTGCGCAGCTTGGCGAGGTTCCGTTCCACCTCGACCAGAACCCCCTCTGCCATGCGCCGGCCCGTCCGGTAGCTGAACGGCACGGCGGAGGCGATGCCTTCTTCGCGGGCCCAGGAGTAAAAGCCCGACAGGATGCCCATGTTCAGGTTCCACGTGCTGGGGTCCCAGCGGTCCGTGAGCTCTCCGGCCAGCCGGTACTCGGCGTACATGCCCAGGGTGGCGCGCAGGTCCTGACCGTCACCCAGGGGGTTGACACCCCGGGCTTGGAGGAACGTCAGCCAGTCGCGGAGGCAGTTGGCGCTGTTCTGCCAAGTGCGCGTGGCTGGGGCACCGTTCAGGGGAAGCTCACGCAGCCAGCGGTTGACGAACACCGTGGGCCGGGGCGCTCCTGGAGCGTCCTCGAATCTCAGGTCGTCGTCGATGAGTACAGGCATCCGGTCCCGGATGAGCGGCTGTTGAGCCACATCCCAGGACTCCCAGCCGGTGGCGGAGAAGCCGATCAGTTGCATGGCGCGGAGCCTAGATATTCGACACGACCTCAGTGCAACAGACTTGGAGGAATCACTCCAAGGTGTACCGAGAGGAAAGCGACACGGCGATTAAGCAGCGACTTGGGGGTGCAGAACGGCGAGCACGCCGGCGGTGGCGATCAGGGAGATGGTGCCGTTCAGGGCGGCGACGCAGGCGCCGATCATGCGGCGGGCGGAGCTGGGGCCGTGCTGGGCGATGTCGACGAGCCGCCTGAAGTCGGGGTCGTCGATGGCTTCCAGCTCGACATTGGTGGCGGCGGCCAGGTACTGGGTGGTGGCGATCCGTTCGACCTTCGGCTCCAGGCGCCCCGCGCGGGAAGTGGACCAGGCCGAGAGGGCGGAGTTGACGACACCGATGGCGGCGGCGGCCAGCAGACCGGGTAACAGGGCGTGCAGCCGCTGATCGGCGCTGCCGGTTCCGGCGAGCAGCGCGTGCATGACGACGTTGATGGCTAGCAACCCGATGGCCGCTGCGATGCCCTGGCCGATCTCGCTGACCGCCACGGCCAGAAGTGCGCGCCGGTCGGCCTGCCAGGCCATGCGCAGGGTGGCGCCGACGAGCGCGGGCATTGAGCGCAGCGCCGACATCATGGTCAGGTCCAGGCCGGCGTGCTCGTGGTGGGACCAGCCCATGTCGTAGCGCAGCGGTCCGCCGAACAGCTCCTGTTCGGCGTCAGATACCCGGGGCTCGGTCATTTTCACCGGTCCGAAGAACCTCTTCACCAGGTGCCTCCTGAAGTAGGCCAGTCCAGCGCCCGGTATGACGGGCCGTGGGTGAACATGTGGAAGATGGCGGCGGTGTAGGGGTGGCAGTCCGGCGGGGGCTTCTCCATCGGCACCCAGAACAGCCCGTCGTGTTCGTCCAGCTCGGCGTTGTGCCGCCACCCGGCCGGTAGCGGTCCGCAGCCAGGCAGCGCGCTCACCAGGTGCCGCAGCAGGTCGGCTTCCGCAGCGGACAGGTGGTCACCGGCCTCGGCGAGGTGCTTGTCCAGGCCGGCCATCGTGTTCTCGACGGCTCTGTCGGCTTGAAGCTGGACCAGAGAGCCGGTCGTCGCGTCGTGGAAGCGGCGCAGGAACTAGCCGGCTTGCCGGTGGGCCGCGCGGCGGCGCGCGGGTGGCTCCTCTTCCTTCAACGGCTCGCTGTCCACAGCGGTGAGGATCAGGGCGAGCAGGTCGGCGGAACTCTCGCGCAGCACCGGGGCGTTGCCGTAACCGAGGTGAGTAACGGCCATCCGGTAGGCACCGGTCTCGCGCGTATACAGGATCGGCTTGGGCGCCACTTTCACGTAGTGGTCGCCGGCGAGTCCGGTCACCCTCAACACCTGGGAGTTGTCACGGGCGTGCGAGGCGTCCCGCACACAGTCCAAGGGGCCCAGCACGCTCTCCACCCAAGCGGCGAGGGAGGAGGGAAGACGAGTCGAGTCCGTCATGCCAGGTAAGCCCTTGGTGAGCAGGGCGGCGCGGCCAGAGGTGATGAGAGGGATGGTGCCCGAGGAGACAGCGGTGTTATCGAACGCAGGATGAACGAGCGCAGGGCGGCGTGCGGGATGCATGGGGGCTCCTCGGGGCGAGATGTGGACAGGTGATCGGGTAACGGCGGTTCTGCTGTCGCCGTAACGGGTGGAGGCGGGCGAAATCTAGAACCTGATTTCGAATACCGGGCTCTCTCCTTGTGTGGCCGGGTGGGGCGGACTGTGATGCTGTGTTCGATCACTCATGTGGGTTGCGGTAACTCCTCCGGGGGATTGCCTGGTCCCGCGTTGTCGTCCCGCAGCAGTCGCCGCAGTTCGGTTTCGCCGAGGGTGACGGCCTCGGACAGCGACTGCCGGTAGTCCGCGGGCAAGGTGCCGGCCCCGAGACCCGCCGCCGTGATCACCGCGCTGAGCGCGTCTGCCCGCTCGGCGCTCAGCGCGGCTCGGGCGACGGGGTGGTGCAGGACCTCGCGGGCGGCGTAGGCGTCGAGTCGGGCCACCTCGGCGACGGTTTCGGGCAGCGTGCTCGCGTACGGCCCGTCGGGATCCAGTTCTAGAGCGGCCAGGCCCGCCCGGGTCTGGAACACGGCGGTCGACGGATCGGGATGGGTGAGGAGCACGGCTGCTTCGTTCAGGGTGTGGTCGAGGTCGGCCTGCGGAACCGGTACGCCGACGGGACGGCAATGGGCCCGCAGGAGCAGGCCGACGGGGGTCTCCCAGGGTTCTGTGGGCTGGGTGGCGTCGATTACGGCGCGGGACTGCTGGTCCAGTCCCTGTTCCATCAGGGACATGATCTTGATCTGGCGGCCGTCGAGGAGCCGGTTGCCGATGCCGCGGTGCTTGGCCATGGCCTCGGCTGCCTCGGTCCAGCGGCCGATGCGGGCGAGGGCGCGGGCGCCGTCCACGAGCAGGGTGACCCACAGTTCCTGGCACACCTGCCGGTGATCAGCCTCGGTGCTGATCAGCGCGGACAGGTCGACGGTGCGGCCGTCGATCTCGGTCTTCTCCCGCTGCCGCGCGGCGTGGTTGAGGCGGGTGAGGAGGCCATAGGCGGCTTCGCCCTGGCCGTCGCGGGTCAGCAGCCGGGAGAGGTTGACCAGCGGCATCAGCGACATGACGGCGTTCGGCCCGCTCAGGCTTCCGGCGTCGGCGAAGACCTGGTGCTGGCGCCAGCAGAGATCGGTGGCCAGGTCGGACAGACCGACGTCGGAGGCGATCAGCGCGGCGTAGTTGAGGACCCCGCAGGCGCGGGCCACCAGGTCGTGGTGGCTCGTACCTGCGGGCGCGACGGTCAGCCCGGTGAGGTGGGTGATGCGCTCCTCCAACGGAAGCGCCGGCGCCTTGGTGCGGCGGACCAGAGGGATGCGGCTGGCTATCGCGGGGATCATCGGCTTAGCCCTTGCGTGCCCAGTCGACGACGAGACGGCTGTAGGGCTTGTCGACGACGAAGCGCGCGTCGTCGGCCGTGAGCAGGTCGCGGGAGTCCGCGACAGCCATCCGGAAGCCCGGCTCCGGGGCGTCGTTGCCGCCGCTCGCGTCCCAGGCGCGGATCTCGCTCACGACGCGCTCGGCGAGGCCGGCGCCGCCCTCGCCGTGGCCGATGACGCCGATCTCCCAGTACCGGCCCTGCTCGTCCTCGCCCTCGCGGATGGTCAGGTACGCCAGCGACCCGCCGTCGAGCGCGGTCATGGATCCCCAGCCGAAGTGGGGGGTGAACCCGGGGCGCTGGCCCGGCAGCCGGGACAGACCGTTGGGCAGCACACACGCCAGGTACAGGTACAGCCACTCCCACGCCGATCCCGCGCGGAACTTCACCCCGGTGTAGAGCTTGGTCTGCTGCTGGTCGAGGACGAAGGGCAGGGCGTCGCGGTCGACGTCCTGTTCGCTGAAGGTCTCCAGGCGGACGTTGCCCTCGCCGGCCATCGGCACGAGGGTGTACACGTCGTCGCAGACGCCCTTGCGCAGCGGGATGAAGGTGGCCATCTCGCAGGAGACGGTCTTCCAGGTCTGTCCGTCGCGCTCGAAGGCGAAGGAGCGAGAGATGCTGCCGCGGATGCGCATCGGCAGGACCAGGCGTCCGCCGGGCGCGAGCTGGTCGAGGATCTTCACCGGCACGTCGCCCGCGCCGACGGTGAAGATGATCCGGTCGTACGGGGCGTGCTCGGGCAGGCCAGCCGCGCCGTCCGCCAGCGTGGCGGTGGCGTTGTCGACGGCGGCGAGGTTCTTGCTCGCGCCGGCGACGAGATCCTGGTCGACGTCAAGGGTCCACACCTGCCCGCCGGGCGAGACGACCTTGCCCATCAAGGCGGCGTTGTAGCCGGTCGCGGCCCCGGCTTCCAGGACCTTGTGGCCGGGCTGGGCACCGAGCTGTTCGAGCTGGGTGGCGACGATCGATGGCGCGGAGATGCAGGAGATCATCTCCCCGTGTTCGTCGTGCTTGATCGGGACCGCGTCCTCCTTGTAAGCGGCCTCCAGATCGACGCCGGGCAGGAACTGGTGCCGGTCGGTGGTGCGGAAGGCGTCAATAACGGGCTGGCTGTGCAGGTGGCCGCTGTCGACGAGGCGCTGGGCGAGGGCTTCGCGCAGGCTGGCGGGGTCGGTTACGGGTGTCACGGTGGTCTCCATTCGAGGGAGGCTAGGGTCCGCGGAGGCGGACTTGCGGGTAGACACGTCATCGCCTTCTCCGGTGGAGAAAGCGACATGACGGCCGAGCCACGCGGTGGCGGCCTGCGCCTGGGCAGGCACGCCCGCGCGGTTGAACGCGAAGATCGCGTGATGAGCGAGCACCGCCCGTAACCCACGTATCAGTCGGCCGTCGGAGGCGAGGCGGCGCAGGCGTCGGCCGGCGTCCTCGAACGCGGCGACGCGTTCGGCCCAGCCCGTCTCGGCGTCCGGGCGGCGGGCGGCGTCCGCGTTCATCAGGCGTCGCATCGCCGAGACGGACCGCTCTCGTGCGAGGCCGTCGGGCGGGGTGACGGGGGGCCGCAGGGCGGCGAGGCGGGCCCAGACGTCTCCGGCCTCGAAGGGGTCCAGTCCGGCCTCGCGGATCATGGCGGACATCAGCATCACCGTGCGCTCACGTGCGCTGGTACTCCCGGTTTCGGCCAGCGCGGCGCGGCTGTCGGCGCAGAACACGTCGTGTGCGACGTCCATGCCCTCGGGCCCGCCGAAGGCTTCGGTCTCCGCCTCGTAGATCCCGCCGACCCAACCGGCGATGGCCTTTTCGGCGGCGAGCCGGTCCAGCAGGGCGGCGGCGGGCCGTTGTGTGCGCAGGCGCACGCCAGCGTCTTTGCGTAGAAAGTGGAAGCGCTGGTCGCCGAGTGCGCCCGCCAGTGCGCGGGCGGCGTCGGCGCTCGCGGTGCTGTTGGGGAAGGCCACGGAGGCGTGCCACCAGGTCGTGTCCCGGGTGAGCGGCAGGTTCTCGTCGTCGAAGGTCATGGGGCAGGATTCCTTTTGGTTCGGGCCGGGCGTTCAGGTGAGCAGCAGGGCGCTGGTCCAGCCGGTGGTGTCGGTTCCATCGAGAGCGAGTTGGGCACCGGCGCGGCCCTCCATGAAGCCGGGCTTGGGCAGGTGCTCCCAGTCGGCGGCCAGGCGCCGGCGCAGGTCCTGGATGACCGGGGTGAAGCGTTCGGGGACCGGGCTGTCGGCGGCGACCGCGCGGGTCAGGGTCAGCAGTCCAGCCCAGCCGTGGCACAGGGTGGGGTCGGTGATCCGGGCGAGGTGGCCAGGGTCGGTGAGGATCTGCTTGACCGTGTCCTCGGCTGCCTGGCGCCGGGCGGTGTCGCCGAGGGCGAGTGCAGCGAGTTGCTGTGCGCGGGCGATGCCGGGCAGTCCGTAGCACCAGGACTGGCGGGCCGGTCCTGCTTCGGGCGGCCCGGCGGTGTCCAGGTCTGCCAGGGTGGACCAGTAGTGGGCGCCGTACCGGTCGAGCCAGGTGGCGAAGATGCCGATCGCCTCCACCTGTCCGGGGACGCGGATGTCGTGTCGCATGGCAAGGGACAGCACCGTCAACGGTCCTGCGATGCCGTGGGCCATGCCGTTGTTTCCGTGGCCACCGGCCATGTCTTCCTCGTCGGGCCCGACCGGCGACCACCACCCCGGAACGTCCCTGTCCTGGAGTCGGTCCGGGCGGGAGAGCGAGACGAGATGGGCGAGCACGTCCGTCAGCCGGGCCGAGTTCGTGCCGCGTTTCAGCTGTAGTGCGGCGAGCCCGGTAAGTCCTCGGATGAGGTCCCATTCCGCGAGGTGGGGCAGCGCGCCCGACGCCTGCCGATGGTGGGCTGCGGCTAGGCGGGCGTCCACGACGCGGTCGACGGCTGCGCGGACGTCGCTGCCGGCTCTGGTGGCGCAGGCCAGGACGAACTCCAGTGCCGGGGCGCCGTGGAAGAGGCTGGCGTTGCCTCCGGTGCTCACGCCCTGTGCGACGGCCTGGGCGAGATGTCGTCGGGCGGTGGGAAGGTCACCGCGCTCGATGTCGAGCAGCGTCACTCCCAGGGTGCCCTCGGACAGGTCCTGTGTGCGGGGAATGGTCACGGTGGTCATCGGCGGACCGCCAGGGGAAACACGAGGCTGTGGGCCCGGCCGCCGATCCACCCGTCTGCTCCTGGCGGGGGTGCGTCGTGCAGGGTCGCCATGCCGAAGGGATCCGCGTCCAGGTGCGCGCGCAGCAGGTCCAGGTCGAAGTCGCGGGTGAGGTCGAGAGGGAGATGCTGGTCGTCCTCGGTGAGCAGTACTCGCTCCGGCACTCGCAACCGAGCACGCAGAGCGTGGAGTTGGCTCGACCACTCCTGCAACGTCGCGGTACGGGAGGGCAGCGTACGGCTGCGGATCTTCCACCGGGCGGTGGTGAGGATGGTACGTCTGTAGGTGAGTGCCGGGGTGAAGGGCAGGGTCCAGGCGGCACCCCAGTCGAACCAGGTCACCTGCGGTGCGGTAGCCCGGCTGATCTCGCCGAGGAAACGGGCCATCGGCGGGGTGTAGTTGTTCCACAGGAAGTTGATCGCGGTTGGCGCGAGCAGTTCCAGGCGTGCGCCGGTGGAGATCTCCACCAGTTGTGGACGGCCGTCGGTGACGGTGACCGCGAGGTCACGGGGAAAGAGGACGCGCCGGCCGGGGTGGCGGAACTCCCCGACGCTCACGATCCGGGGCAGTGCCTGCGGAGCGCGGGTGAGCAGATCCGCCGACACCCGTCCGGCGTGGAAGGACAGCTGTGCCAGCTCCGCTTCCCCGTCGACGGTGGGCAGGTCGGCGTACGTGGCCTCGGTGCCGGGGAACAGATGCCAGAACCGTCCGGTCATCGAACCGGCCGAGCGGGAGACGGTAAGCACCCGCAGCCGGAAGCCGCCCCGGTCCAGAGCCTGGACAGAGGGTGCCTGGACCTGGGCCGCCAGTTCGAGGTGCGGTGCGTGATGACGGGGCTTGTCGCCGGCGGCTTCTTCCAGTTCCTCAATCATGGCGCCTGTCAGGGCCACCGCGTGGGTTCCCTCAGCGGCGGCGGTGCCGGCCAGTTCCAGCAGGAGCCGATCGCGTCGGGACATCGGGCGGGGCGGTTCGCTCGCGGTGACGAAGCCGTCGGGGAAGCCCACGCCCCGCTCCGGATCCGTGGCCATCTCCACAGGCACGGGGACGTTCTCGCCGTACTGCTCGGTGAACTGCTCGATCCACCGGCGCCACGTCGGTGTCCCGTTCGGGCGGGTGGCGAGACGGGCCAAGATGGTCGCCGCCGTCCCCGCCTCGGTCAGGACTTCTCTCGGCAGCCGTACTTCGGCGTCCAGTCGCAGGTCGAATGCGGACCGCAGGTCGCGTGCCTTCACATTGACGGTTCCGGGCAAGGCATCGGTGGGGTCGACGACTGTGGCGGGGGCGCGCAGCGATGAACGCAGCAGTCGCACGCGCAGCAGTTCGCCCAACAGCTTGTTGCGCGCTGCGTCGCTCACGGCGGGGAACTCGGCGGCGAGTTTGTCGGCCACGTCGCGGTAGCGGATCGGCGACCGCGCCAGGTCGAGCACGAGCCGCAGCACCGGGCTCAGCGCGAGACGGAATTCCGCGTCCCCCTCCGACGGCACGTAGACGTGTCCGTCGTGCTGCCGCACGAGGGCGTTAACGCACACCTCCATGTCGGCCATCCGCGTGGCGTCGCTCTCCCAGGTGCTGAGCGTCTCGTCGAGAGCCACCGGGTCGGGACGGGCGACGGCCTGGTGGCGTTCGCCGAAGCGGACCGAGGCCGCCTCCCCGAAGCCGAGCAAGGCGACGCCGGCGAACCGGCCGTACGGAGTTGAGCGGTGCGCGTACCGGATCGCGTAGCGGGCCGTGGCCAGAGCAGCACGGCGAACCCGGCGCGGCTTCGGCGTGCGGCCGTCAATGATGGCCTGCACCTGTCCGGCGAGGCCAGGGCTGGCGTCGGTCACCGTCTGCCGAAAGACATCGTCGGACCAGACGGTGCTAAGCCACGCACGCCACTGTTCCACCGGTGCCGTGGATGTCGGCCAGGGTGGCATGGCGGGCTCGGTGCGGTGCACCGCGGCGCGCAGCATCGCCTGCCCCGCGCCCTGGTACAGGCTGGGTCGTACGCGTGTCATCACCGCTCTCCCTTCTTCCTTCGTGACGGGGCGGGGTGCGGGCCGGACGGAAAGTCCCGACCGGCCCGCACTGCCGGGGTTGGCCCGGCTTACGAGGTGGTGCAGGCGCTGGGGCAGGAGCTGCCGCAGGTGTCGCCCGTGCTGCACATCAGGACCGTCTCGGTCGCCGGCGTGCCCTCGATGAAGGTGATGTCGAGCCCGAACGGGTCGGTCTCGTCGGTGGTCACGAGGTCCGACTTCGCGGGAGCGGTCGGCCTTTCCGTCTGCACGGCGGTCATGCTTGCCTCCTAGTGGCGATGGGTGGTGCGGGGCCGGGACCCGGTCGGGACCCGGAGCTCGGTGCCAGACGGTGGCGGGCGAGGGTGTCGCCTGCTCCACGACGCCTGGGAGTCGGTGGTGCCCGTGTCGTCAGGCTGCTGCGGGCTGCGGTTCCTGGTGGGCCTTCGCGGCCTGGTTCAGGACCTCGGTGAAGTGCTCGGCGCGCTCGTAGCCCTCGGCCTCCTGGGCGCGGAGGTCTCCGAAATGGGCCCAGTACCGCCTGCAGACGTCGCTGTTCATGACCATCGAGCCGAAGAACGGCAGTTGCCCGTCGCGGACGAAGCCGAGCCGGTCGCGCAGGCTGAGGGTGCAGATGAGCTGGTTGGCCTTCAGTAGCTGCATGTACTCCTGGACGCATGTACTCCTGGACGTCCATGTCCTCGGGCGTCCAGAGCTTGGCGAGGTCGGGGTTGGTGGACATCTGCGCCAGCCAGTCGAGCTGGTTCCGCGCGACGGTCGCCTCGTTCCGCTCGGCCTGGTGCCGCGCGTCCTGCCTGAGCCGGGCGGCTCCGACCATGGCGGTGGCGAGGGAGACTGCGGCGCCGGCCGCGAGGACGGCGGTGGTGAGCTTCATACGTCAACGGTCCTTTCAGATGGAGGGTTCTGTGGCCGGGCGTCGGATTGGTGGAGTCGGTGGGGCCCTCTGCGTTATGCGGCCCCCGCGAGCACGACGGTCGCGGAGTCGTCGGCATTGCGATCCGGGGCGAACCGGCCACGCACCCCCTCCAGGGCGACGGCGATCGGCAGCAGCCCGACGGAGGCCCTTCGCTGGTCCAAGGACTCCGGCGCGCGGAGCGGGCACAGTTCAATCCCTGTCGCAATGAGAACCAGTTGGGTCCCGAACTCTTGGGGGCGGCCGCTGTTGACCAGGGCGCGGTCGTAGAGGTGGGCCCAGTGCTGGATGCGTGCGTCGTCCTCCTGGACTGCACGCTCCAGCAGGATGGTGGCCGCCCGCTGGAAGTCGGGTTCGTCGTCGGCGTGAAGAGCGAGGCTCCATGCGGCGCGTGCCCCGTCGGGACCGACGAGGCGGTGGCCGGGCCAGTCATGTTCGGCCAGGATGCGGCGCAGCACTTTGGTGTCGGCGTGGTCGGCGTGACGGTCTTGGCCGAGTTGGACGGCGTCGAGCTGGTTGCGCACGCGCTTGGCCCGGCGCGCTGCCGACTGCGTAGCGCGGGCGATGAGTTCGCGGGCGAGATCCGGCCGGAGCGGTTCGGCGGTCGTCACGCGATGCTCCGGCTGCCTGCGGCGGACTGGGGCTCGTGGACCCGGCAGCCGATGAGCGCGCTCAGCCCAGGCCGGTGCTCGGCGATGAGTTCGAGACGAGCGACTCGCTCACCGTCCCGTCCGGTGCCCGATCCCCGCACATCCCAGCCCATGTCGGTGAGCCGACGAAGGAACGGGGCGACCGGATCAACGTCGAGGGGATGGCGGGCCAGAGCCTCGGCCCGCACGAGCGGAACGTCGAGTCGTGCGGCAAAGTCGGAGGCCCACAGAGTGATCAGCCGGACGGTGTCGTCGGATCGGTCGGGCAAGGTGTGGACGCAGCCCAGGAAGAGGCACGGGCCCTCACCCCATTTGAGGTCGGGCGCGCGCTGCGGGATCATGCAGGCCAGCAGCAGCCCGTCCTCGAACAGTCCGGCCGGCTTGGCCTGGGGGTCGCGGTACAGGACCGGGATATCGGCTCGGGCGGGTACCGGCAGACGGCGCATGGTGAGCCAGCGCTGACGGTCCTGGACGAGTGCGGCGGCCTCGTCTCGCTCGGCGTCGGTGCACAGAGTCCGCATCTCGTACACGGTTGGTAACTCTGGCGCGCGCTGGTGCAGGGGCGCGGGAGACGGCTCGGTGACCGGCGAGGAGGGTGACGTGTTCACTGGATCGCTCCGCTCTCCACCGTGCCGGTCGGCCTGGTGCCCAGCAGGCCCCAGGCGTGGGCCAGGACGACGAGTTGGGTGACGTCGGCGGCGCCCGTCTCATCGAGCAGTTCGTCGAGTGCGGACCGGGCATCGGCGGGGGCGATCTTGGCGGCGAGGGCGATGTCGCGGGAAGTGCTGTGCTCAGCGACCGCCTTCAGCAGCAGCTGCTGCTCCGTGTTGAGCTCCGGCGTTGACCGGTCCGTCGTGGGCGGGGCGACCTGCTCGGCAGCCAACAGGAAATGCACGAGCACCTGCGGCTTGCAGCGCGGCGGGCAGTGGAGGCTCTCCCGGATGTCGCGGACGTACTGGCGGATCGTGTCGACCGACAGACCGGTCCTCGTGGCGATCTCTCGGGTGGTGAGACCGTCCACGAGGTGCTGGGCGACGCGCTGCAGGGTCGGCTTCAGCGGTGTGATCGGTGCTCTGGTCGTCATGAGCGGGGTCACGGGTGTCTCTTTCTCGACTGGGTTGACGGTCACCGGAAGGGGTGCCGCCGGCCCCCGCGGGGGACGGGGGCCAGCGACACGGGCCCGTACGCGGCGGTCTGGATTCACGGGGTGCCGCGCACGGGGGTTCATGCGGCGGTGGGGTCGGGTTGCGCCCAGGCGGTTTCGGCGGCGAGGCGTTCGGACCACTGGATGTGGTCCTCGTCGAAGGCGGCGTCGGCGAGGCGTATTCGCTGGACTTCGCCGGTCCCGGCTGGTGGGTAGGTGTGCTGGATGTCGCGCCACAGGCGCTGGAGGACGTAGTCGCGGTCGAGGGCCTGGGCGCCGTGCATTTCCATGGCGTCCTGGGCTGACGTCATGGCCCACTGATGGCCCAAGTACTTCGCGTTGATCAGGTCGGCGTCGCAGGGCAGGCCCTGGTCGAGGAGGTGCACGGACTGGTAGGCCAGAATTCGTGCGGCGCGCAGGCGGGCCTCCATGTCACCGATGCGGTCCCGCAGGACCGGCAGATCGGACAGCGCGCCCCGGTAGCGGGGGCGTGCCTTGAGGCGAGCAGTGGTGGTGGCCACGACCGCTTCGTGGATTCCGAGGCTGACGGCGGCCAGGTTGGGCCGGCCGTACAGGATGCTGCTGCTCTGGGCCACGCTCAGCCCTTGGCCGATCTCTCCGACCACGTTGTCCGCGGGGACGCGGACGTGGTCGAGGTCAAGGCGGCCGGCGGAGAAGCCGTGCAGGCCGAGGCCGGGGCGGTGGTCGGAGACGGAGAGCCCGTGGCGGTCGGATTCGACCATGAACGCGGTCAGTGCCTGGGCGGTACGCACGCCGGTCTTGGCGGTGCGGGCGACCACGAGGTGGGCGCCCGCGAGATGGCTGTTGCCGATGTGGACCTTGCTGCCGTTGATCACCCACTGATTGCCGGCGCGCTCGGCGGTGGTCTCGATGCCGCCGATGTGCCCGCCGGCCCGCGGTTCGGTCACGGCGATCGACAAGAGCAGTGAACCGTCCGCCACCCGCGACAGCCAGCGGCCCTTCTGCTCATAGGTGGCGAAGTGCAACAAGGCGCCGACGGGGATCAGGGTGGCCTGCAGGATGGCCGCGGCAGCCGCCGAGATGCACGCGATGCGGTGGACCAGGACCGTCTTGGCCACATGGCCGGCGCCCAGACCGCCGAAGGCGGCCGGGACGGTGACGGCGAACCAGCCCCGCGCGGCCATCAGATCGGCGACCTTGCGTTCCACCCTGCCCGGAGCGGCCTCCATCCGTACGGCGCGCGGCGCGATGTGCTCAGCCGCGAAGGCGTCCGCCTCGTCCCACAGCAGTTCGTGGCGGGCGGTGAGATAGGGACGCAGCGCCGGAGGCGGCGTGGTGGGCGTGGCGGGCATGGTCGTCTCCGTCTCCCTGGGTGAAGTTCGCGCGGTAGAGCGGCCGGGAATCGCCTGCGGTTCCCGGGCGGGGGGTGGTGAAACGGGCCTAGCGGACGGGCGCGTGGGCGATGTGGTCCATCACCTGTGCGCCGGCGTTGATGACGATGTCTCTCAGCCGTCGGGCCTCGCTCAGGGGCCGCTTCTCGGGGTCGATGACGCACACCGTGCCCAGCACGGTCCTGCTCTCGTGGATGAGCGGTGCACCGAAGTAGGAGCGGATCCCGACCGCGTCGACCACGTGGTTACCGCTGAAGCGCGGACTGGCGTGCACGTCATGCAGCGGGAGGGCCTTCTTGCGGGCCACGACTTCCGGGCACCAGCCGTGGTCGCGGCTCATGGCACGGCCGACGATGACGCACCCGCTGTCCGCGGCCGGCTGGTGCAGTCCGACGAAGGTCTGCTCCTCCAGGAAGAGATTGACGAATCCGTACAGGAATCCGGCCTGCGTGGCCATGTCGCGGGCCAGCTCGTCGAAGTCCTGACTGGCAGCGGTGGGCACGCCCAGGCGCTCCAGCAGCTCATACCGCCGCGCCAGTTCGGTCGCATGCTGGGCCTGCGGGCCGGTGACGGCGGCGCCGGCCGGGACGGACGGCCCGTGGGCGGTGTCCCGCGTGCCGCGCCGCGGCAGTGCCAGCGTGGCCGGGGCGGTCTGCGGTACGAGGCAGGGCTCGTTGGGCTGATACGACATCAGGCGTCCTGGAGGGTGGTAGTGGATGTGGGGCGAACGGGACCTGCCGATGCGTCCTTCACGGCGTGGCCGACGAGGGTCAGGAGGACGCCGGCGACGTTGATCGGATCGCGGGCGTCGCAGGTGACCACCGGCACAGAGACGGGCAGTTCGAGGGCGGCGCGGACCTGTTCAGGGAGGTAGCGGTGTGCTCCGTCGAACTGGTTCAAGGCAACGACGAAGGGCAGGCCGATGTCTTCGAAGAAGCTGACGGGGGTGAAGCTGCTTTCCAGGCGGCGGGTGTCGACCAGGACGACCGCGCCGACGGCTCCGCGGGAGAGGTCGTACCAGAGGTCGACGAACCGGTCCTGGCCGGGCGTGCCGAACAGGAACAGTTCCAGGGGCACGGGCGCGTCGGGCAGGCTGAGACGGCCGAAGTCGAAGGCGACCGTGGTGGTCTGTTTGGCCTCGACGCCCTCCAGGCTGTCCACGTCCGCGCTCGCCTCGGTCAGGTACTCCTCGGTGCTCAGCGGCGTGATCTCGCTGACCGCGCCCACGGCGGTGGTCTTGCCCGCGCCGAAACCACCGGCGATCACGACCTTCAGCACGGTCGGCGCGCCGACATGCGGGCGCGACGGAGTCCGCAGGCCCACGGCCGGGTCATCCGGCCTGGGGGTAGGCGATGGCATCGGGCCACTTCCTTTTCAGGCCCGCAGAGAGGGCCGCCAGCAATTGCGGGGAGGGACGTGCATCCGCGTCGGTGTCGGACGCGGCGTAGGGGACGGTGACGGGGACGACGAGGGCGTCGGCGTCCAGGAGGTCCGAGACGAGGATCTTGATGGCGGTGACGGGACGGCCGAGTCGGCCCGCCAGCTCGGTCACCGACCGCCGGTGCTCCCGGCACAGGGCAAGGATCTCGTCGCATTCCTCGGCCTGGCCTGGGCTGGGCCGTCCGGGTCCGGCGTCCAGCACGGTGTCCAGGCCCAGCAGGTGCCGCGGCCGGGTGCGACCGTGCGTCAGCGTGTAGGTCCGTACGAACGTCGAATTCACGGCCGCGCCGCCGGGTGTGCTCACCGGGCGGCTTCACTCGTGCCGACGCGGACGGGGATCTGCATGTAGGGGGCGAACTTCTGCACCAGCCGTCCCATCTCGTATCCGGCGGTGCCTGCGTCGACGTCCGTGGTGGCGATGACGGCGAGGACCGTGTCCACCTCACCGCGTTCGTTGCCGGGGTGGTTCTCGAAGGCCGCGCTGCGACCAGCGCTCTGGACGAAGAACAGGCAGTCGTCTCGCTCGATGACGACCTGCCTCGCCGGCCTCTTCTTGTGGCTGGGGCCGGTGATGTTCGCCGCGAGCGAGGCCACTCCGCTGAGCGCTGCAGACAGTTCGTCAGCCCAGTCCTTGTCGACGTCGCTGTCCAGCAGCCGCAGCCCGTCCCGCGACAGCAGGACGGCGTGCGTCACGCCCGGAACCTCGGAGGCGAACTGTCGCAGCAGCCAAGCCATGTCCTCCCGTTGGCCGCTCGCCGTCGCCTCGGATGCGGGCGCGATGCCGGTCAAGGCGTTCATCTCAGGGTGGGTGCTCATAGGGATCGCTCCAGAAGGGGGAAGGGCCGGCGGATATACCGGGACACCGGGAACGCGGAGGGAACGGGCGATGGTCAGGGCCTGGGCGGCTCTGCCGAAGCGGGAGGCGAACCGACGGTCCCGCCGGCCTCGATGCCGTTGCGGAAGGCGGCTGCGAGCCCCGGCGTCGCCGCGGTCGCAGGGGCTTGCTCCCGCTCACGTGGTGGACGGAACGAACCGGCCTGGCGCGTACGCCTGGGAAGGTCGGGAGCAACGGCAGAGCGACCTGCCTCTCCGGCGCCCGATGCGCCAACGGTGATGGGGCGTGTGACCTGGGCTGCCGAAGTGTCGGCCGTCGTCGCAGCAACCTGCCGCTGCGGCGGGGTCACGGAGGGGCGTGTTTCCCTGTGGCGGGCGCCCGCGTCACCGACGGGCGGAATCGCTACGAGGAGCCGTGCCGGAATGACGACCAGGGCAGTGGTGCCTCCCGTCACGTTCTCCTGCAGGAGAACGGACAGCCCGTGCGACTGGGCTATTTTCGCGGCGACCAGCAAGCCGAGCTGGCCGGCTCGTACCTGGCCGCTGACGTCGACCTCGTCGGGGGCCTTGAGCAGACGGTTCATTTGTGCGCGGGTCTGCGGATGCATGGGGATGGCTCGGTCCTCGACCTCGATCGCCAGCCCGTTCGGCACCTGCTGCGCTCGCACGGTTACCTTCGTCGCCGGGTCGGAGCACTCGCAGGCGTTCTCGATCAGCTCGGCCAGCAGGTGCGTCAGGTCCGGACCCACGTGTCCTGGAAGACCCAGCTCAGCGCCCACGGAACCGGCCGCGACCGCTACACGCGGGTACTGCACCACCTCGGAGATCGCACCGCGCAGCGTGGTCGTGACGGGGACCGGCCGGCGCACGCTGCGCAGGGACTGGCCGCCCAGCACCGCGGTGCTCTCCACCTGACGACGCATCCGCGTCACGAGGTGATCGATCTCGAAAATCTTCGCGAGCAGCTCCGGGTCGTCGGTCAGCATCTCCAGCTGACTGAGTGCCTCCAGGGCCTTCCCGACCAGGGCGTGCTCCCGCATGGCCAGGCGGCGCAGCACTTCTAGAAGGACGACGGACTGGGACTCGTCGTGCACGCGTATCAGCGAGGCGACGGCCTGCACTTGGAGTGCGCTCAACGCCTTGTCGATCTCAGCGGTCGCACTGGCCGGCTGCGGCATCTGGCTGTCCGGCAGCGGTGGGCGCGCACCTCGGCACAGCTCGTCCGCCGACCACTGCACCGACTTCTCGACGGCCGCCGCAGCTCCCGCGACCGCTGTCAGCTCCGCTGCCTGCCGTTCCTCTACGGCTGTCTGCACGGCACCTGCGGCCGTTTGCGCTCCACGGGCCACCACCACCGCGACTCCGGTCAGCCCGCAGGCAAGGCCGACGAGGAGCCAGCCGAGAGCCACCGCGGACGTTGACCACATGGTGAAGGCAGCGCCCAGCAGCGCCGCAAGAAGCATTAGGGGCAGTGTCACGGCACGACGGACACAGTGCACCGGGAATGCGTCGATCCGTGGAGGCCGCCGTCTGCGGTGGCCGGTCGCGGCCGGCCATGTCGGGAACGCGCTGTCAGGCATGGGAATCCTCGTCAGGTGGGGAGGGGCGGCTAAGCGTGCTGCGACGTCAGGTCCTTGCAGGTCTGTCGCGGGCTGCGTGATGGGGAACGGGGCACCGGAACCGCGACCGCGCCTCGGTGGAGGGAGGACTGCGTCGACAGCAGACTCGGTGGCTACCGGCCCGGGTAAGCTCGTGCTGCCTCGGCGCGGAGTCCTCGTCCCGACGATCAGAACTGCCCCGATTGCGGTCATGCCCGGGGCACCGATGCGGCCAGAATCAAGCATGCGAAGGCAGCCGCGATGACTGCGCCCCGCAGCACGTTGATCCGCGGCTGCCACCGACGCCGTCCTCGCGTCGGCTTCGAGGGGTCAACGCCGTGAGATTGCACGGTCGCGACGAGTGCCTGGGTCGCTTTGGCCAGCGTGACCAGATGAACCCTGCTGGGCATGTACTCGTCGGGGACGCCCGCCGAAGCGTGCTGCTGCGCGCCGCGCAACGCGGGCGCTCCCGGCGGTAGCACGACCCCAAGTTGGCTGATATGACCGCGAAGGCGCCGCGCGAGCTCCTCCACGTCGCCGGCGCTCTCCGGCAGCGGCGACTCCTCGTCCAGCACAAGCGCCACCGTCTCCGCCGCGGCCACCGCTTGATCTCGGTGGACATCGGCCGGCCCCATGGGGAGGTGGCCACGCTTGCCTCGGCCATCGCGGTGACGGGTTTCCCGATGCAGGACCAGCGAGAGACGCATGACACAACTCCTGTATGGATCAAGCCAAGTTGAGTGAGGTTCGCCGTGGAGTATCGACGGCTGACGTGCAAAGTGAGTGATGCGGAAGCTACGTTGAGCGAACCCTGAATCCCCGCCGAGGGGTATGCCTGCACGGCTGCCAAGGCCGCCAAAGGCGCCAAAGATCATTTCGGAACCGAGGGGCAGTCCATGGCCCGTGAGCGAAACCTCGCCCTTGCCGCACTTTTGCGCGAAGCGGGCTGGTCCCAGCCTCAAACAGCCGCAGCGGTCGCCCGAGTGGCCGCGGAGAGCGGCGTACGGGAGCTGGAGGCCATCTCCCGCTCGCACATCTCCATGTGGGTCCTTGGCACGAAGCCCAGCGGAAGAGCGCGGCATATCCTGCGCGAGACGCTGTCCCGCAGGCTCGGCCGCCGCCTCACCCTGGCTGACCTCGGGCTGGGAGAAGAGCCGACAGGCACGACCTACAGTGGTTCCGACTGGAGCGTCGACCCTTTGACCGTGCTGGCCGAGCTGGGAAGCGACGATCTGGACATGCACCGACGCAAGCTGCTGGCGACCGCCGCGTACTCCGCCGTCGGCCTCGCCTTGCCCACCGCTTCGTGGTGGGCAACCGCTCCTGCCGCGGCAGCCAGGCGCACGGCAGTCTCCCCCCGGCTGGTAGCCCAGGCCAACATCGACGACGTCCGTGACCTCACGAACTTCTACTCCGCGCGCGACCAGCAGCGCGGAGGGGCCTCCGGGCGCTCGGCCCTGGCCGGCCACCTTCGCGACGAAGCAGTCCCCCTGCTCGGCAGCCGATTTCGCACGGAACGGCACCGCCGGGACACGTACTCCGCCGTCGCGGAGATGACCTACCTCGCCGGCTGGATGGCCTTCGATGCCTCCGAGCACCGCACGGCCCAGCGATACCTCACTCTTGCCACCCGCATCGCGGCAGAAGCCGGGGACGGGCCGCTCGCCGGCCACATCCTGCGCGCCCTCGCACACCAAGCAGTAGACCTCGGGCACCCCCGCAGAGCACTCGCCCTGGCCGACGCCTCCATGTCCCGCGACCGCTATGGTCAGGCCAGCCAGCGAGAGAAAGCCCTGCTCGCGATCGTTCACGCCCGAGCGCTCGCAGCCGACGGCGACCGGCCCGGCACTCTCGCGGCCATCAGTCGCGCGGAGCGGGACCTCGCCCGCGCCGACAACGACGATGCGCCGGGCCGCGTGGGCTTCTTCCAGGAAGCCTCCCTCGCCCACGAGACCGCCTGCGCCCTGCGCGACCTGGGCCAGCCAGTCGACGCGGAGATCCACTTCCAGCGCAGTGTTGCCACCCGTCGTCGGCAGCAATACGCCCGCACCCACAGCGTGACGCTTGGATACCTCGGCGCCGTCCAGGTCCAGCAAGGACGCCTCGATGAGGCGTGCGCTACCTGGGGCCAAGCTCTCGATGCCATGGTCGGCGTCCAGTCGGGCCGTGCCCGCGACGTCATCGTTCGGATGCAGAGCGATCTCTCGCCCGTTCGGCAACGCGGGGGTCGCCACGTCGCCGAATTGGACCGCCGTGCAAGGGAGATGCTGCGGGCCATAGGCTGACCGTGGAGCAGGCCCGTCGCTTCGCGTGACGGCTACCGGATGCGTAATTTTAAGGGAGAGGAACGAGCCCTGATGGCGACGTACGAGGTCGAGTCGATCGCAACGGTGGTCGGGGGCCACACCCGCGTTCAGGACGACTACCAGGGCGGAGTCGAATCGGTCATCCGGCTCAACGACGCGTACCCCCTCGAAACCTTGCAGGGCATCGAGGAGTTCTCCCACTTGATGGTGACGTGGCGCTTCCACCTGGCGCGGCCGGAAGACGTCGAGCTGCACGCGCGTAGCCCCCGAGGGAATTCGAGGTGGCCGGCTACCGGTACGTTCGTTCACCGCAACCACCGGAGGCCCAACCAACTGGCGATCAGCTACCCGCGGTTGCTGAAAGTGGAGGGCCGGGACCTTCTGGTAACGGATCTTGACGCCGTCGACGGGACGCCGGTCATTGACCTGGCGCCGCATTTCGAGGAGATGGGGCCGCGAAGTGGCGTCCGTCAGCCAGCGTGGCCGAGCGAGATGCTTGCTACGTACTGGCTTGACGCTTCGGAGCGTCCGTAGCTCAGCTTCCCGTAATGCCTCGACGGTGGTGCTCGCAGGGGCAGTCATCAGGGCCTGCCCGCGGGGATATGGAACGTGCACCACGTTGTCCGGCCGTTCTTACTGGTTCCCCAATCTTTTGAGAGGGCCTCTACGAGACCCAGGCCCCGCCCTGATGTGGCGTCAGCACTGGCCGGACGCGTGGTCGCCGGCACTGAGCTGCCGTCGTTGACCTCGACAAGGATCTCGGTTTTGCAGCACCGGACGCGCAGTGAGACGTCTCCCGCGCCGTGAGTAACGCCGTTAGTGACCAGCTCGGAGATACAGAGCACCACGCTCTCCGTCAAAGGGCCGCCGACCTTGCATAGCTGTAGGAAGGCGATGCTTGTGTGACGGGAGCGGCCGACGCTGATCGGTTCCGGGGTGAAGCACGACTCGAAAGCGGCGTACCCGGGGCGCGGTACCGATCGCGTCGTGACCGGTGCGACAGCTGTTGCGACGGTCATCGGGCTCCTCCCGGACAGGTGGTGTGGTGAATGTGTGGCTGAGGCGCCAGGCGCGCGGCATGACACGCCCTGTCGATCCTCAGGCGTATTCGCGCAGTAACCAGCCAACACCCCGCAGTGAAGGCTTGGGAATGACTTTCAGATGACGTTGACCCGTCAGTAACCAGGTTCAGGGTGACGCTGGAGCGGATGGTCCTGACATGCTGGGCTGCATGGTGACTCTCGATGGAAAGCCCGTATCTGTAGACGACTTGCTTCCCCTGGCGCTGACGAACGTCGGGCACTTCACGTCCATGCGTGTCGACACCGACGGCAGCATCCGTGGTCTGACGTTGCACCTGGAACGCCTCGCGCGGGACTGCCAGATCGTGTGGCACGCGGCTCTGAACACCGACCGTGTGCGCGAGTACGTCCGCTAAGCTCTGGAGGGGCAGACCCGGCCGTGCGTCGTGCGTGTCACGATCTATGACCCGAAGGTCGAGATGGGTCACCCGGCCGACGCCAACGAGCCGCACGTTCTCGTGTCCGTACGCGGTGCCGGCGCCCTGCCTCCGGCGCCGCTGCGCGCCCAAAGCCTGGTGTACGAGCGTGACCTGCCGCAGGTGAAGCACATCGGCCTCTTCGGCGCCCTGCATGCCCGGGGCGCGGCCCAGCGAGCGAACTTCGACGACGCCCTGTTCGTCGGCCGTGACGGGTTCGTCTCCGAGGGCGGCACCTGGAACGTGGCCTTCGTCGACCAGGAGGGCACTGTCGTGTGGCCCGATGCTCCCGTACTGCCGGGTGTCACCATGGCTCTGCTCCAGCAGCACGCGAAACACTGCATCGCCACCGTCACCCTGGACCAGGCGAAGGGCATGGCCGCGGCCTTCGCCACGAACACGTCGATCGGCGTGCGCCCCTTGGCCGTGATCGACGACACCGAGTTCCCCGTGGAGCATCCCGTCTTGAGGCAGCTCCAGGAGACGTACCTGTCGATCGCCGGCGAGACCCTGTAGGGAAACGTCATGGCGGGGGTGACCAGGTGGACCAGCCGTGAAGCCGAGTTGCTGCGCACGGCCATGCGGAAGAAGCAGAAGGAGTTCGCCGAGCTGGTCGGCGTGAACCCTCGCCAGGTCCCCCGGTGGAAGCGCCGGGGCGAGACCATCGAACTCGAACTCGACAACCAGACGGCCCTCGATACCCTTCTCGCCCAGGCCACGCCTCACGTCCAGCAGCGGTTCGCCGCGCTCATGACCGAACGTGCGGCCCTCGAGCACGACGAGCGGGCCGAGGAACTGCTGCGAAGAGACCCGAGCACTCGCCGGCACCCGATCGACGGGAAGGTCATGGCCCTCGTCGAAGAGGGCATTTACCTTTCCGGCCCCGACAACCGCTCGGTGTGGCTGGAGCCGTTCCTCATCGACGTCTACCCGACGACCAACGAGGACTACGCAAAGTTCGTGCTGGCCACCAAACACCGGCCACCCCAGCACTGGCCCGACGGCCACTGCCCCGTCGCCCTGGCTACCCACCCCGTGGTGTGGGTGACATGGCACGACGCGACCGCCTACGCCCGCTGGGCTGGCAAGTTTCTCCCCACCGCCCTGCAGTGGGAGAAGGCGGCTCGCGGACCGCGCGGGCGCATCTACCCCTGGGGCAACGAACCGACAGCCGCGAAGGCGAACACGGCCGAGGCCGGCATCGACGCGACGACCCCCGTCTCCCGCTACCAGTCCGGCGCCAGCCCCTTCGGCGCCTTCGACATGTGCGGCAACGCCTGGGAGTGGTGCTCCACCGAAGAGGAGCCCGGAAACGGGAGGTACCACCTGAAGGGATCCGCGTTCACGTCCCCGTTCGAACGGGCTGCGCCATCCCTGCTGAACACCGCCGCTGCGACGATGAAGGACAACGACACGGGATTCCGCTGCGTTGCTGCCCCGTAGAACGCGGTCAGTGTGCCCGGTGCCGGCGATAGGGGCCCTCATGACTGCGCCTGCCCGGCCTCGGGGACCACCACGGCGATGAAGTCCAGTTTGCGGTCGAGTACGTCGAATGGAAGTGGCCGCGCGCCTCCGGCAACACCCGCAAGAACATGGCCAAGGCGCTGACGCCCGCGACCATCGCCTTGCTACGCACGCCACTGCCGACCCACTTCGATCCGGTGAAGGTCCGCAGGGCGATCCGGGAGTACGCCTTCAACGTCAACCGGCGCAACGGTCCCGACAAGCCCGTCCCGGATGAGGTCCAGACGATCGCGGCGAGCGCGGCAAGGTGCCCGCGCACTACGTTCTCTACGCCAACGCGCTTCTGTCCGACCTCGGGCTCCTCGTCAACGGCCACGTGCCCGCCCGCGAGACCGAGACGCTGGTCAACCTCCACCAGTGGATGGTCGGCTCGCACATGCCCAGCTTCATCGCCGGCGCCTACTACGCGACCGAGGCCGTGGCGATCGCCGAGACCGAGATCCTGCGGGACATCACCAACCGCTACGGCGAGCTGACCGGCCAGGGCAGCGGCAGCGAGCTGAAGGCCCTGCACACTACTACGAGCTCCCCTCGACGAGGGGCACGAGGCCGCCCAGGTCGGCGGCCTGAGCGTCGAGGCCGCGCACATTGAGGGCCTGGCCCGGTTCATCAAGGAGAGTGAACTCTTCCACGTCGAGCTGCCCCAGGCGATGGACGGCTTCCTGACGATCGCCGAGGGGATGACACACTGGTGGGCTCAACTCGCCCACCGTGCCTGGGAGATGAACTGATGAACGCCACCCCCGACATCGTCGGCTCTGTCCAGGAGCGCTCCGGCGGATGCCTGTGCGGACGGATCCGCTTCACCGTCAAGGGCAGGGCCGTCTACCCGCACCTCTGCTTCCCTGATGATTGAGTGAGTTCAAGGGACTCACAGGGGTGGTACATGGACGAGTGGTGGCTGGTGTTCGTGCCGGATCCGGGGCGGTGGGGGCCGCTGCCGGAGGAGGGGGTGCTGGGGGTCCACGACCTGCCGGCAGCTGTGGCCGCGGTAGGGCTTCAGCCGGGCGATCCGGTTTTTGTGCGGCCTGATTTCGTGGTCGATCCCGAGCTGCTGGAATTCGTACTGTCCTCGGAATTCCAGCAGCTGGAGCGAGAATCTCGGCGGAATTACGCGCTGGATATTCGGCTGTTGCTGACTTGGTTGTGGCGACGCGGGATCCCGTGGAGGCAGGCGACCGAGAGCGACTTGCGCGCGTACCGGGAATTTCGGTGTGACTCGCCACTCAACCCAAGCCGAATCAGCGGGGCGAAGTGGGATCGGGAGGCACCGGCTTTCACACGGCTCTACCGGTGGGCGAAGGTCACGCCGCTGCCGGTGGACAGCCGGCGCCGGACGGACCGCGCCGCGGACGCCCGCAGCTCGCGGGTGTCGTGGCTGACTCCGCGCACCTGGGGTCTTTGGCAAGACGTGGGCCTTCGCGGCCTCGGTCCCGACGGAACACCGGTGCCGGGGTGGGACGCGCGGACCGAGCTTCGGAACACCTCGTTCGTCGGGTTCACGCTCAGCTCGGGACTGCGGCGGCAGGAATCCGGCGCCATGTTGACGTTCGAAGTGCCGTCCCGTCCGCTGCGCTCGGGCCGCTACTGCCACGGGCAGGTGGCCCGAGCGCTGTCCCGGTCGAAGCGAGACCGGACCTTCTACGCCTCGGTCGATTCATTGCGCCAGGTCAGTGCCTACGCAGAGTCGGAGCGGGCCTGGGCAGTCGAACGAGCCCAGGCCCAGGGACGCTACGGGAAGTTGCTGCTGATGCGGCTGATCACGAAGGTCACGACGGGCCGCACCCCGACGGTCTACTGGGTCGACCACGACGGCGTCCAAGGCCGATATGACCTGAACCGGCTCGACTGGCGTGAACGGCAGTGGCTGTTCGTCGAGGGACCACAGGGCCCGGAGCCGGCGTGGTTGTGGCTGACCGAGCAGGGCATGCCCATGCTGCCGGACCGCTGGAACACCGTGTTCCGGCAGGCCAACCAGCGTTGCGAGCAGGCTCTGCTGACTCCGCAGGAACGGGAGACATCCCGGCTGCTGCGGGTCGCGGAGATCCGTGGGAAGGTCCCGTACGCGACACCCCACTCCATGCGGCACTCGATGGCGCTCTACATGTTGATCCTGCTCAACGAGTTGATGGACAAGAAGTACGGGCTGACCGCCGCGGACCGGCGCGACTTCGCCCAGCTCTACGGCGACCCGTGGTGGCTGGTGAAGACCCTGTTGGGGCACAAGGACGTTGAGACGACGAAGGAGCATTACCTCCGCCCGGTCATGCATCTGCAGCTGGAGTCGATCCTCGCCTTCGACACCGAAGACGAGCACGGTGAGGCCGACGAGACAAAGGATCTGAACGGTCTGTTCGCCCGGCTGGCCCGGGAGACCTCCGGGATCCAGGACATCGAGCTGCTGGTTGACGCCCTGCCCGTCGCGGAAGCGTCATGAGCGGGAGAGGCCGTCGAGCGGTCCTGCCGCCGCCGGACTTCCAGGCAACCCAGCGAATAGCCGCCGACGGACTGCAGGCCACCGTGATCAACAAGGAGGGCTACAAGCGGGTCTTCGACTTCGCCGAACTGTCTGTACCCCAGCCGATGCGCCGCTCACTCGCGCGAGCGTTCGCCGCGCAGTCCATGGGGTGGAACAGCCACTCAAGCGGCGAATCGTATTGGCGGTCTCTGGAGATCTTCGCCCGGTTCCTCAAGGACCAGGGACACCCGGCCGAGGACCTCGGCGACCTCACCTCGGCCACGCTCCGACTCTGGCGCAACAACCACAAGGACACCCCCGGCGGGCGCGAGGCCCTGGCGAAGATGCGCACGCTGCTGAAGCGAGAGCCGCAGCTGGCACAGGGCCCGGCCGCCGAGGAACTAGCCCGCCCGGTTCCGAAGAAGGGCAAGCCGTCCAAGCAGTCCTACCGGCCGTCGGAGCGCGCCCAGGTGCTGCTGGCCGCCGAACGGCAGTTCCGTACCGCGCTGCTGCGGATCCGGGAGAACACCACGCTGCTGGACCGCTACCGGGCAGGCACGCTGGACCCGGCCAGCCGTGAGTGGAGGGTCGCGTCCGTCCTCAAGTGCTTGGCCGCCACGGGCGAACTGCCCGGGTACCCGGACAAGGAGGGGAAGGTCTACACCCGGGCCGAGAATCTGCTGCGCGGAAAGAACCGCGGGAAGACGACCGGCCGGCTGTTCCTGAGCCGGGCGGAGCTGACGGCGCTGGCCGTGATGATGACCGACCGCTACGGCTGGAACCTGTCGGTCTACGACCGTTTGCGCGTGCCCGTCATCACCCCGTCCGCAGGAGAGAAGACCACGGTCACCTACGAGGTCCTGGTGGAGAAGCGCCGCTCCGGCGAGGGCCGGTGGTTCGCCACGGAGAACTACACCGACTCCGGCGCGGACTCGCCGGGCCGGCTCATCACCCTGGCCCTGGAAGCAACGCAGCACGGGCGGACCCTGGCTGCCGCCCTGTCACCGGGTCACGACCTGCTGATGGCCGCCCGCAACCGGCGCCGTGACGACGTGGACTCCAATCTGGACCGGCCCCGGAACGTCGGTCCGTTGTGCTTCGGGGTGTCTAAGGCCGATGCGCGAGTCTGGGCCAGGTCCCACCACATCGGCTCGCCCTTCCAGCGTGCCCGCAGGACCACCGTCATCACGACGGGAAAGCCTCTGCAGCACAAGCCCGGCACCCACGAGAGCATCTACGTCCTGCCCGACGAGAACGTCCAGGAAGCCGCCGTGGACGTGATCGCGGCGGGCGCCGAGGAGGCCCTCGAACAGGCCCGCGACTACACCTTCTACGGGCGCCTGACAGAGGCGGCCGACGCGGCCCATCAGGAGACCGCGACGGCGGACTGCGCGGATGAGGACAGCAGCCCCTGGCCGGACCCGAACGGGGGCTGCGGCGCCGACTTCCTGCTCTGCCTGTCCTGCGAGAACTCCCGGGTCCACACCGGTCACCACCCGCGCCTCGCGCTACTGCGGCGGCAGTTGATCTCGCTTCGCTCCGCCTGGCCCGAGAAGCTCTGGCGCGAGCGCTGGGACGAACATCTCCTGCGACTCGATGACCTGCGGGCGAAGGTCAACGAGAGCACCTGGGATGCGGCACTGCACCGGGTAACCGACCGCGACCGAATGATCATCGACCATCTACTCGAAGGAGACCTGGCCCCGTGACGACCGCACTGTCCATCGAGGCCGATCCCTACATCCTGCCGCTGCCGGAACCAGACAGCCCGGTCGTCATGGACCGGTGGATCAGCGCCGGAAACACCCACCCCAACTCCCTTCACAGTGACGATGTCTGGTCGCTGGGACCGCTGACCGACAACCCCGGGGACAGCATCCACAAGATCAATCTGAAGAAGTGCCCGGCTGCCTTGCGGAGTGAGGTCCGTCGTGTCCTCTGGGTGCTGATCAACGGCGAGCTGCGCCCCACCTACATACGGGAACGCGGCTTTCAGAACCGGACACGCGACGGCGTGATCAGCATGCGCGACTGCATCATCCAGTGGATGAAGTTCGCACGCTGGCTCGACCGGCAAGGCGTTTCCCGGCTCAGCGACTGCACCACGGAGCATTGGAAGGCATACGCCGCCAAGTGCGCCAGCGGCTGTACGCGCGGTTATGCCCTGACGGTTCTGCGCTGGCTGTCGGACATGTGGGCCTTCGACCAGCTGTCGGTCAGCCCTTGCGGCATTACGCGTCCTCCCTGGGAGGTCGAGGGCGTCGACGACTATCTCCCTGCCGAGACAGGAGAGGCGGGCGGGGAGAACAAGACCGAGCCGCTGGATCCGACCGTGATCGGCCCTCTGCTCACCTGGTCGATCCGGCTGGTGGAGGACTTCTCCGGCGACATCCTGGCTGCCTGGGACGAACGCCGGCGCATGCACGCACAGGTGAAAGCCGCCAAGAGCACCCGCGAGGGACTGGCAGCTCTCAAGAGCTATCTGCTGCCTCTGGTCAACTCCGGCGCACCGTTGCCCGCGACCGTGAGCCGGCTGCACGGCGTCACACTGGCCCACCATTACGTCGCCGCGGTTACCGGGTGCAGCCGGACCCAGGTCCAGAGCTTCGTCGCCCGGCATGGACTCTACTCACTCGCGGGTCAGCGGCCTGGCCCCAGCCCGATGCAGGTCCCGGTTACGGGCCGGATCGAGGGACGACCATGGCGCGAGTTCATGGACTACGAGGAGACGCCGATCCTGGTGCGGCACCTGGCTACGGCAACCGCAATCGTGATCTTGTATTTGACCGGGATGCGCTCCCAGGAGGCACGGTCGCTGCGGTCCGGCTGCTGCCCCGACCCGCAGCCGAATCCCGACGGCTCCATGCCGCGGCATCTGATCCGCTCCCACCACTACAAGAACGTCCGCGACTCCGACGGGCACCATGTCTCCGCCGGCGAGGAGCGGGCCGTTCCATGGGTCGCGATCACTCCGGTCGTCAACGCCATCCGTGTCCTGGAACGCCTCGTCCCCAAGGGCGAGCTCTTGTTCAGCTCCACCCACCACGACATCGTCTCCCAGCGAAGACACCACGGTGCGCTGAAGCGGAGCACGCTGGATCGCCGCGTCGAGACCCTCGTGTCGTGGATCAACCAGGAGGCCACCGCTCAAGGTCTGGAGGCTCAACAGGTACCGGAGGACCCGCACGGGAACCTCGGACTGAGCCGTCTACGCAGAACCCTGGCCTGGCACATCGCCCGACGCCCCGGCGGCCTGGTCGCCCTTGCCATCCAGTACGGGCACATGCGTACAGCCCTGGATGCCCGCACCTCCACCGGCTACGGCAGCCGCGAGCGTAGAGGCTTCCACGGGGTGCTCGACGTCGAGACCGCCCTCGCCGCCGCAGAGACCGCAGTGCGGCTGCGCGACGCCACTGCGGCCGGCGAGAAGATCTCCGGCCCGGCAGCTCGGCGGGCGATCATCGGAGCGACCTCTATGCCCAGCTTCGAAGGTGCCCTGACCACCCCGAAGGCCGCCGCCAAGTTCCTCGCGCGCGACGGCCTCGTGCTCTTCGACAACCCGGACTCCTTCCTCATCTGCGCTTTCAAGCGCGACACTGCCCTGTGCGATCCGGACCCCGGAGCGACGGCGCCCAACCAGTTCGCCTGCCAGCTCGGCTGCGGCAACGCGATCCGTACCGACAGCCACGCATGTGCGGTACGTGAGCACGCCGATCGACTCGATACGAAGGCAGCCAACGTGCCCGAGCCCCTGGGTAACCGGCTCCGCCGGACCGCCGAGCGCTTCCGCGCTCTCGCTGAGGCCCACGACTCCGCCGCCCAAACCGCCGAGGAAGCCGTCGCATGAACGAACAACACCTTGACGAACGCACCCGCATCCGCGCGGCCATGGACCGCCTCCTGGCCGGGCAGCCCACCAGCTCCAATGGCAGCCTCACCGTGGCCGCGCTCGCCGCGGAGGCGGGCGTTCACCGCATGGCTCTGCAGAAGCGCCACGCCGACCTCAAGGAAGAGTTCTACGCGCGGGTCCGTACCGAAACACACCAGACCCCGGAAGTCGAAAGGCGGCTTCGCAAAGAGGTCGTCCGCCTGAAGGAGGCACTCAAGGACTCCCGGGCCGCCGAGGCCGCGTCCCGGCATCGAGCGGAGCAGATGGCCCTCGCCGCGGCCGTCCTCCTGCGGAACCCCGGAGGCCGGGGCCAGCCTGTTTCCGACAACGTCATCCCGCTCCACCCGCCGGGCGACTGAGCGGCGGCCTGCCGCCAACGGGGGTGGCCTGGGAAGACTACTGAGGCGGCCGGTCCCACTGCGCTTCGCCGCCCGCCACGTCGAAGAGACGCTCCACTGCTACTGGCGCCAGCCCCTCCAGACGTGGGTCGAAGAGTTCACCGCCAGAGGCTTCGTCATCGAACATCTGGAGGAACACCGCCCCGACCCGCAGATGGCCCACCGCCATCCCCGTGAATACGCCAAACTGTCCCGCGAGCCGGGATTCATCGCCTTCCGGCTAGCCAAGAACACCCTGCTCACCCCGCGACCGACGACCGACACGAACAGGTAGTTCGCTGTGCTGACCTGCGAGAACACGCCATGACCCCCACACTTGCCGTCGTGAGCGGCGGCCCAGGCACGGGCAAGACCACGCTCGCCCACGCCCTCGCCCACAAACTCGGATGCCCCGCCATCATCCGGGACGAGATCAAGCAAGGCATGGTCATGTCCACCCCCGGATACCAGAGCGGCGGGGACGACCCCCTCAACTACCCGACCCTGGACGCCTTCTTCGGTGTCCTGACGGTTCTCCTCCAGGCCGGGGTGACGGTCGTGGCCGAAGCCGCCTTCCAGCACCGGCTGTGGCGACCGAACCTGGAACCGCTCGCGGACCTCGCCCAGATCCGCGTCATCCGCTGCACCACGCCTGCCGCGATCGCTCACGACCGCATCGTCCAGCGCGCCGAGGAGAACGCCCACCGAGCCGCGCACGGCGACCATGACCTGCTCGAAGCGATCGCCGCGGGAGACCATTCACTGGAGTCCTTCGTCCCGATCTCCATGGACGTTCCCACCCTGACCGTGGACACCTCCAACGGCTACGCCCCGGACATCAAACACATCTCCGCCTTCGTGCGGACGGCCACGGCAGACGAATCCCCCAGCGCCAACTGACGGAGAACGCCTCCGTCAACTCGCCCTCCCCCTGACCTGACCACTAGTGCCAGCAGCTTCCTGACCATGGAAGCGTTGGCACCTGATGACCCCAACCTCCGCTTCGCGCACGGGAGATGCCTCATGACCACCACGCCCGCCCCAGCCCTCGACGGCCAGGGAGCCGAAGAAGCCGCGGAACGTTTCGGCGGCTGCCTCTGCGGTCGCCTCCGCTTCACTGCCCGGGGCCCTGCAGTCTTCCCGCACACGTGTGAGTGTGAACATTGCCAGAAACTCGGCGGTACCCCCGTGATGTGGTGGGTGGGCTTCAAGACGGTCATCTGGGCCGGCGAGGATGGCGAGCCAACCTGGTACGAGACCTTCCCCGGCGAGGCGAAGCGCGGCTTCTGCCCGACTTGCGGTAGCCGCGTCGCGGCGATCGACTGTGACATCCCGGAGATCGGCATCAACGTCACGGCCCTCGACGACACCAGCGGCGAAGACCTCGTGCCGATCCACGCGTCCTTCCACGACAACGCCGTGCCCTGGCTGCCCTCGGTCGCCAAGACCGAGCCCAGCGCGACCGGCTGACCCGAGGCAGTCCAGGGACGCTCAGGGAACTTCAATATGCGCAGGGCTACTTCTTCGACGAATTCCGACTGACGCCCCCGCCGCGGAGCGAAAGCGGAAGTGAGAGTCAGGGCCTTGAGTTTTCGGGCGCGGCCGGTTTCGAGGAATCTGTGTGCGCCGAGAGTCGGGGCACCGTGGATGAATTGCGAGCCGTTCGCGATCGGGTTGGCAGATTTCATCGAAGACGCCCTCAACGCACCGGTAAACGCGGCAGAAGTGGGCTCACAGGAAGCGTTTGTCCCGTCCGTCAGGCGGTCGCCCTAACCCTTCGGCAGCCGCACTGCGCACCAACCAAGAAGAGGGGGCGCAAGATGTGAACACAAGAACTTGACAGGGAAACGTGCAGTTGTCCGCACTGCAAGAAGCTCGGCGGCGGCCCGATGATGTGGTGGGCTGGCTTCGCCCCGGACGATGTCACCTGGACCAACGGGATCGAGCCGACCTGGTTCGAGACATTCGAGGGCGAGGCCCAGCGCGGCTTCTGCCCCAACTGCGGCAGCCGCCTCGCGGCGATCGACATCGACGTACCCGAGCTCGGCATCGTCGTCACGGCCCTGGACGACACCAGCGGAGCCGACCTCGTCCCCGTCAACCAATCCTTCCGCGACGACGCAGTGCACTGGCTGCCCCAGGTCCCGGACACCCAGAACAGCCCCGTCGGCTGACACCCGCAAGACCGCCGGGGGCCGGCAACCCTGACCTGCCAGCCCCCGGGACCCGTCCTGCCTGGAACTGCCTGCGCCGGTCCGGCTCGCCGTCCGACCCGTCCAGCATCAGGCCCAGGAGAACTCATCGTGCTCACTCCGAACGCCACCAGCGAGTACGGCGCCCTGCGCCACGTCGCCATGCGCTACGTCGGCGACGTCACCCCCGACCTCGACGGCCCCGACGTCCATCCCGTCCTGACCCGCCAGAAGACCACCAGCTCCTGGAGGCCGTACGCCCCGGCCACCGTCCGTACCCAGCAGGACACCCTGATCGACCTGCTGCGCAGCCGCGGCACGGAGGTGACCCTCCTCGACGCCACCGTCAACAACCTGCTCTTCCCCGGCGCCCGCCAGGCCGTCCAGATCAAGCGCCGCCGCACAGACCGCAAGACCGGCAAGACCGGCATCACCACCGTCTACGCCGTCACCAGCCTGACCGCCGAGCAGGCCACCCCCGCCCAGCTCGCGACACTGATCCGCGACCACTGGAAGATCGAAGCCCTGCACCACGTGAGGGACACCACCTTCGCCGAGGATGCTTCCCAGTTGCGGACCGGCAACGCGCCCCGCGCCATGGCGACCTGCCGCAACCTCGCCATCGGCGCCCTACGGCTGAGCGGCGTCAAGAACATCGCGGCCGGTCTTCGCCGCAACGCGCGCGACGCGACCTGCCCACGTGGCGCAGGTTCCTCCCCCCTCGGCCTTCTCGTGCTGTTCTTCGCAGCCAGCCTGCTGCGGGCCGCCGGCACCCCCAGTTCGCGAACGCAGGCGCCTTCCCGCTGCTCCTGGCCGCGCTCGCGGTGTCCCTGAGGGATATACGCGCCCAGAACAACCGGCGCGCGGGAACCACCACGCAGTAACGGGGTGGGGAAAATTAGCCGTCCAACCGCAGCATCAGCTCGTCGACCTCCGCTCCCCGCGCGTTCGCGAAGCCCCGGTCCTCGCCGACGACCTTGAAGCCGCACTTCTCCAGGACCCGCACCGATCCGGTGTTGTCCGCCGCCGCCCGGGCCAGCAGCGGGCGTTCAGGGACCTCGGCGAGCAGCCCCCGCAGCGCCGCGGTCGCGATGCCCCGCCCCCAGTAGTAGCGATCGATGAAATACGTGACCTCCCGCTCGCCCGGATCACCGTACACGGCCGCGTGCCCGACCACATCGCTGTCCGCGAGCACGGTGCGGGTGACGACGTCGGGCGAGGCGAGGATGCGCTTCCAATGCGCGTCGAAGTGGGCCCGGTCCGTCGGGTCCTCGGCGGTGAAGGCGGCCATCTGATTCGACTCGGGATCGCTCATGTGCCTGAAGAACACGGGCAGATCGCTGGGGTGCACGGGGCGCAGGGCGACATCTATGGAAGCCATGGGTCCGACCCTAACGACCTTGGGGGAAAGACGGGAGTGAGTCGGCCGTGACATAGGAAGGGCCCCACGGGTTGGGCGAGTTGTGAAGCTGACCTGGGCCCGTACGGCCTGTACCCATCCTGCCCTGTCAGGGGTCTCCCGCGCACATTTCGGGGAGTTGCTCGAAGAACTCGCCCAGCCCTGGGCGGCGGCCCGCGCGTCGGCCCTGCACGTGATGAGGGGCGGTCCCCGCAAGCGGGCCGAGGGTGCCGGACGCAAGCCGCGCCTGGTGTTCACCGACCGGCTCGCGGCCACCCTGGTCCACCTGCGGCTCGGGCTGCCACATGCCGCCCTGGCCGAGTTGTACGGGGTGGACCGCTCCACCGTCTCCGCCGCGATCCGCGAGGTCAGACCCTTGCTTGCCGCGCGGGGCTTCGCCATCCCGGACCGCCCCGGTCTGCGCATCCGCACCCTGGACGACCTGTTCGCCTACGCAGATGCCGAAGGCGTCGGCATCCGGCTCGACGGCACGGAAGTCCAGGTCCGACGCCCGCGCGCGGGCTGCCCCGGACGCAAAGCCTTCGTCTCGGGCAAGAAGAAGCAGAACACGATCAAGACCACCACATTCAGCGACCACCAGGGCCGCCCCCTGTTCTCCGGTGTCGTCCGCCCGGGCCGCATGCACGACCAGACCGCTGTGCGTACCGAGGGCATCGCCGAACAGTTCCGCCTCCACCCCGTTGTGCACGCCGAGGTCGACTCCGGCTACCAGGGTCTGGCCAAGGAGTTCCCGTCGCAGGTCAGCGCCCCGCCGAAGAAGCCGGCCCAGGACGCTCCCGACGGCGACAAGCGTGCCTGGCGCGAGGCGCGCAGGCGGCAGTCATCGGCCCGCATCGTGGTCGAACACACCAACGCCGGGTTCAAGCAGTGGCATCCGCTTCAGCGCTACACCGGACGCCGCGAGGACTACGAGCAGACCCACCTCGCCATCGCTGGCCTGGTCTCCGACCGCGCGGCCCGACGCACGACCCGTCGCCTCACGAGCGCCGAACTCGTGCCCGTTTGCGCGACGGCCTGCTGAATCACCCACCAGCCAAACCGCCAGACCAACACGACCCGACCTCAATTTTCCCCAAGGTCGTAAGCATCTGTGGCGTCCGGCGGCTTCCTCGCAACCGCGTCGACGCCGGGCCGTGCACAGCGCTCCAAGGATCGGACGGAGGCGCCGTACCAAGGCGGCGCCGCCTATCGGGTCCGGGCCGTCAGCCCCCCACCGTCGAGGGCGTGTTGACGTGTGGTGACCGGGGGGAAGGAACAGTGGCATGTCGCTGCGCAAGGTGGCGCTGCAGGTCGATGTGCCTGAACTGGTACGTCGCCCCGACCTTGCGCAGTACGCCACGTTCATGCGCGTCCTCTAAAAACACCATCAAGCGGAACGGGACTCGGCGCCTCGACGCCAGATAGATCCGTGCCATGGCCGACCTTCCCCAGGCCGCGCGTTTGAACCCGCTCAGGACCCCGACGAAGGTGCCGAACCCTGTCCACTGCAGGAAGAGCTCCAGGGTCTCGGGTCCGGATAGCTCCGGGCTCACGTTCGCGAGCAGGGCCATGAATCCGCATACCAGTCCGCACACGATGGCGCCGGCGGTCTCGAACACCCAAAAGGTCCGACGGTCCAGGGCGAGAAGTGCTGTCGGTCCGACCACGGATGCCTGGTCGGCCTTCCTCACCCTCAGCCCGTCCACAAGTCCGACGAAGAGCCCGCTGATGACTCCGCACAGACAACCAAGAATGATCATTCCCGAACGTGGGGTATCCGGCAGGAACGAGAGGCCGAGGAACGGGACGAAACCAATGGCGAACCCGGCGGCAAACGAGCGGAATGACAGGCGCATACCTGCGTTGGGGGTTCGTGGGTGCACGCGACGGGGGATCCCGAATGCCACTCCGTACGCGATCCCGCACACCAGGCTGAGGACGATTCCGTACAGGACAGCGAAGAGGAGCAGGAGGATGCCGGTGGGCTGGACAGCACCACCTGCCGTCGGGCGCCCCGGCTGCAGGTAGAGCCACAATGCACTTGTGAAAGTTGCGAGGATTCCACCGGTGAAACCGTAGAAGGCCCCATAAATAGTTCCGATTCCGAACAAACGGGGTGACAGGCGTCGTGACGAAGCAGCCGCTGTGGGGCGCATCCGTAGCGGAACCGCAACCATGACTCCGAACAGGATCCCGCCCGTCAACCCGGCCAGGAGCCCGAAGTTGGCCAGTTCCACGCCGCTGAGCTCGACGTCCGCCATGGCCGGGATGTCATCCGAGTCGAGGCGTCCGGGCGCTGTTACCGCGACCAGAACGGCGAACGCGATTCCATAGGCGATCGCGTACGCAAGACCGATCCCGAAGGTACGGAGCGACCAGGGGCGCCGGGGGTCGAGGGGCGTAGGACGCATGGTCGCGGGGATGGAGAACATGAGCGTGAACATGGCCCAGTACATGGGCCATGCCATCAGCCCGTGGTCGAAACTGCCTCGCAGGAGCCCGCTGCCGAGAGCTATGGCGAGACCACCCATGCACCCTGCTGAGAGCCAGCGGATGAACGCTGGAACGGCCTCGTGAAGCTCCCACCAGGCGAGGTCCGGGCTGCCGCCGCGGTTGTCTTCCAGGTGTCGCGCCAGGAAGCCCAGGTACTGCCCGGCTTCGACGGCGTTCCAGCGGGGCTCACCGGCGCCGTACCAGCCGTAGGCAGCCGGAATATAGGCGTTGAACAGATGGGCGTCGAGGTCGGCACGGGTGGGGTAGACCGCCGTGTCGCAGAGCCGGTCCGGGTGAGGGGCCGGATCGAGTGCGGTCCAGGTGCGGACCTGAGGGCGGCGGTTGTAGCTGGTTCGCGCAAGGAACAGGCCGAGCGGGGTGCTCAGCGACTGCCCGACCGCGGAGCCACTGCCCAACTGAGCAGCCACGTTGCGCCAGCGCTCCATGGCCAGGGCGTCGGAAGCACCGTCACCCCGCTGCAAGTAGTCGGCGGCCAGCTCGGGACTCAGCGGAAGCAGCCGGACCACGGCGGCGCTGTTGAACCGCACAGTGACATCCGGCCCGTTGAGCGCGGCGCGGTAGGGCTCCGTCCTGCTGGTCAGTACGGCGGCCTGCCGTGCGGGCAGGGATCGGTTGAGCGTGTCCAGCGCGACGGCGTGCAGCGCGGGCGGCAGCTCGTCGAAGCCGTCCAGCAACGGCACGATGCGCCCCGCCTCCAGCAGGGACTGCGCAAGACTGGGCCCGGACCTGGAGCGGGATGCCGGCGCGCGCAGGCGGGGATAGGCGCTCTGCAGCCGTTCGACCATCCATACGTTGAGAGGCTGGACCGGGTCCCACGAAGCCAGGGAGAACAGCACCGGCACGGGGTCACCGCTCTGCCGGCGCTGGATCAGATCCAGCAGCAGCCGGATGAGCAGAACCGTCTTGCCGGAACCCGGTTCACCGAGAACGACCAGCCGGCGCGTGGGGATCCGCCGGGAGAATACGTCACCGATCTGCGCACCGTCCCCCGCCAGACCGGCAGCATCCGCGGGCCATTCGGCAGGGTCGCCCGGCGCGCCACCCGGCCAGGAGCGTGCCACGTCGGCCAGGTGGGGCCATGGTTCCATCAGGGTGGCGTCGACGCTGCCCCACGCCACCGGCAGTGTGTACGGATCGTTGATCTGGCGGCCGGTGGCCTCCTTCTCCCACTGCGGTCTCACCGCCGCCGCGAGCTCGTCCGCGACCGCGTCCAGATCGGTTGCGCTGGCGTGCTCACGACGGTAAGCCATCCACGCCAGATACATGGGAGCGAGAGCCAGGAGGGTGGCACTCGCCACCCCGATCTTCTCCCCGTTGAGGGTCAGGGCCGCTACCACCCCGCCGGCAATCCCCACAACCACGAGTAGCCCGTACCACTTGCCAGTGGTCATCCTTGTTCCCCCATCGTGCAGCGAGCGGTCCCGTCACATCATGAGGGTTCATAGTCTCAACTCGTCAGCGCAGGTGCCTCGTTGGTCTTCTATCCTGCCGCACTCGACCTGCCTCATTCGCTGGTCGAGTGGGTCACCCTGCTCATCGTCACCCGCGAGGGTGAACGCCGCTGCAAGCTCCCGCCGCACCAACGCGCGCTCGTCGCTCTGGTGTACCTGCGCAAGCACGGCACCCTGGCACAGATAGCCGCTGGCTTCGGTATCTCGGTCGGCACCGCCCATGCCTACACCACCGCAGTGATCGACCTCCTGGCTGCCCGGGCCCCCGGCCTGCTGAAGGTCCTGCGCGAGCACGAACCGCAGTACGTACTGCTCGACGGGACGCTCGCCGAGTGCGACTGGGCGACGGCCGGGCCGACTACTCGCACAAGCATGGCCGCCACGGCGTGAACGTGCAGGTCATAACCGATTCAACCGGGCGGGTGCTGTGGATCTCGCCGGCCCTGCCGGGCCGGTGCCATGACCTGACGGCGGCCCGCACTCACCGGATCATCCGGATCTGCGAACGCCAAGGTGTCCCCGTCTTTGCCGACCGCGCCTACCAGGGCGGCGGCCCCTGGGTCACCACCGGGCGCAGACGGCCGCCCGGTGGGCAACTGTCCCCAACACAGCAGACGGTCAACCGGGCGCTGGCCGCATCCCGGGCACCCGTCGAACGCGGCATGGCACAACTGAAGTCCTGGCGCATCTTCCGAAGATCCCGGATCAGCCCCAACCGCATGACGTTCGTCGCGAAGGCCGTCCTCACCCTGGAGAGGCAATGCTGAAAACGCTCACTGTCAGAGAAGTCGAAACGACTGGGTTCGCTGTCAAACGCCTCGATTGGATGACAAAGCGACTGACTTCACTGTCAAAGGACAGATTCGCCGACGGCAGAAAAGAAATAGCGCCGAAAGACTGGAAAGCTAGGCCGGGGCCATGTCAACGTACAACGTCCCGCGAAACATCAGGTCAGACGGTGCTACTCGTCGGCTGCGCTCAGGTTTCCGAAACTGTTCGGAATGACGCGTTGCGTGAGTTGTCCCGCTGGCGTGGCCCCTACTTGGGAGGCCCGTCTGTCATAGACCACGATCGCCGGTTAGCCAAACCGGCGATCGTCGCGACCATTGAGCAGGTCCGCATTTGGCTGTACTTGGCGGTGGAGCCGTAGCGGACACAGCAGAAGGCAGCGCCCCCCATACCCGCCGCGGAGGAAGAGAAGGGGCATCAGCTGCTGCAGCCCTGATGCCTGCGGCGCCCTTCGCTGAAGCGCAGCGGCTCCTCCCCTCCTGTGCAGTTTCCACACCCTCAAGGAGAGTGAGTATTCTGTCCGATCCCATCAAGAAACTTCCGCCGAACTCGAAGGGGAAGGTTCGATACCGGTTTGTTGTCGACGTAGGAATCGACCCCGAAACTGGGAAGCGTAAGCAGTTGAGGCGCACCTTCGACTCATTGAAGGAAGCTAGGGCTGAGTACGCAAACATAACTAATCGGCGGCATGATGGGTCGCTTGTGTCGCCCAACAAGATCACCGTGAATGAGTGGCTCGACCGATGGTTGGCCATGAAGGCGGAGGACCTCGAAGAAACCACCATCTACAACTACGGGATTACCCTGGACCGACTTCGGGGGAGGCTCGGCAATATCCGTCTCCAGGACCTTGCTGAAGAGCACGTGGAAGAGTGGAGGGACTGGGCGCTGGCGCATGGCCGCGTGCGTGGTAAGCGGGCCGGAACGCCACTCAGTGTCACGAGTGTGGATATGAGCCTTGCTCGACTGAAGGAAGCGCTTGGGAGAGCCGTTACCCGGCGGTTGGTGTACGTCAATGTCGCTGCGCACGTGACCATTCCCCGGAGAGCGCGCAAGGAAGAGCGGAAGACTAAAGAGGAGGTGCCGCCTTGGAATGTCCAGGAGGTTCAGAAATTCATACAAGGAATTAGGGGTGAGCGGCTCTATGCTGCGCTTCTTCTTTCGCTGATGGGGCTTCGTCCAGCTGAAGTCTGCGGCCTCCGGTGGGAAGACGTTGACTTGGAGAACGCCACGATCGTCATTGCCAACACGCGCACGATGATGGGCAACCGGTACGTGGTGGAGAAGGACACCAAGTCTCTTGCGGGTGAGCGGGATCTGCCGCTGCCAGCGCTGGTGCTGGGAGCCCTCAAGGCATTCCGGGCGCTCCAAGCCGAGGAGAGGCTCGCTCTGGGGGAGGGGTACACGGTGTCGGGCTACGTGCTAGCGCACGAGGCGGGCGACGCCTTCACGATCAAGCAACTTCGCCGACGCGCGTACCGGCTTATGGAGCTTCTCGGGCTCCGTCGCGTCAGGCTCTACGACGCACGCTCGTCGTGCTTCACCTTCCTGGCCAACAACGGTGTCCCGGACCACATCCTCGCGCGATGGGCCGGACATACGAACGTAAAGACGACCAAGCGGTGGTACGTCAAGCCGGATGTAGAAGATCTTCGCGGAGCCGCCACCACTTGGGATGGCCTGCACGGGGGTGCGGCGGAGGGGCAAGAGTGAGCCACGTGGACTATCAGCCGAGCAACTTGCCAGCCGTATGGCCAGCAGGTTTGGGGCGACGTGGATTCAGGGTCCGCTTGCTTGTTTTGGACCAGTGGCTGTAACTGAGAGCATGCGGCTGCGGCCAAGCCTTCTACCAAGCGTTCACCGTGTGGTGTTCAAGCTGCTGTTGGGCGGGATTCCGGAAGGTTTCCAGGTGAGTCACGCCGAGTCTTGTCCGTGCCACCACACTTGATGCTGCAACGCGAACCGCCTGGAGGCCGTGATCAAAGGGGGAAGCGCTGCTCGTAGCGACTGAAGGAGGGCACGCGCCCGGAGGGCCCACTGCCGGCACGGCCACGAGCACATGACGGAGAACGTATACCTGGGCTCTAGTCGGCAGGTCCGGTAGTGCCGGAGCGGGGCAAGACCCTAGGTCCACCCCGGCGATGTGACATCTCGTGACAGATGAGAGGGTAAGGCGGGTGAGTGAGACACCGATGAACACCCTGCAATACCGCTTTGACGGGCCAGAAGACGCACCGGTCCTGATCCTCGGTCCCTCACTGGGTACCACATGGCACATGTGGGACCGGCAGATTCCCGAGCTCACCCAGCACTGGAGAGTCTTCCGCTTCGACCTCCCCGGCCACGGTGGTGCACCCGCCCACCCGGTCACCGCCGTCACGGAACTCTCCGACCGGCTGCTGGCCACCCTCGACGGGCTCGGCGTCCAGCGCTTCGGGTACGCGGGCTGCTCCATCGGCGGTGCGATCGGCGCGGACCTCGCACTGCGCCACCCGCACCGGGTCGCCTCGCTGGCGCTGGTCGCCGCCTCGCCCCGGTTCGGCAGCGCCGACGAGTTCCGCCAGCGCGGGGTGGTCGTCCGCACCAACGGCCTGGAGCCGATGGCCCGCACCTCACCGGAGCGTTGGTTCACCGCCGGGTTCGCCGCCGCTCAGCCGGCCATCGTCGACTGGGCGGTCCAGATGGTCCGCACCACCGACCCCGGCTGCTACATCGCCGCCTGCGAAGCACTCGCCGCCTTCGACATCCGCAGCGAACTCGGCCGCATCACCGTCCCGACCCTCGTCCTGGTCGGTGCCGAGGACCGGGTCACCGGACCGGGCGACGCCCGCACCCTGGTCGCGGGCATACCGGACGCCCGGCTCGCCCTCGTCCCCGGCGCCGCCCACCTCGCCCCGGTCGAGCAGCCCGGAGCCGTCACCGATCTGCTCGTCACCCACTTCTCCACGGCCTGGCAGGACACCCTCGCCGCCATCCCCGTCCCGCCCGTCGTCCCGCAGCTCTCCACCCCCGTGCTGCCCATCGCGGAGATCACCGCCGCCGCTCCGCGGCCCGAGACCGGGACCACCGGACACCCCGACCCGTACGAGCCCGGCATGAAGGTGCGCCGCGAGGTGCTGGGCGACGCTCATGTGGACCGGGTCATGGCCGCATCCGACGACTTCACCGGCGACTTCCAGGAGCTGGTCACGCGTTACGCCTGGGGCGAGGTGTGGACACGGGAGGCCCTGGACCGCCGCACCCGCAGCTGTGTCACGCTCACCGCTCTGGTCACCTCCGGCCATCTGGAGGGCCTGGCCGTGCACGTCAGGGCCGCGCTGCGCAACGGGCTCACCCCGGTCGAGATCAAGGAGGTGCTGATGCAGACCGCCGTGTACTGCGGCCTGCCGGCCGCGAGCGCCGCCTTCTCGATCGCCCAGTCCGTGATTCAGGAAGAAACGACGCTCCGCCCGTAGCAGGATGGGCCTCATGAACGCAGTGAACCCCGTGCACCTGACGCTGACCAAGAAGACGCATTCCTGCATCCGTCTGGAGAAGGACGGCCGGACGCTCGTCATCGACCCGGGCGGCTTCTCGGAGCAGGACGCCGCCGTGGGCGCCGACGCGATGCTGGTCACGCACGAGCACCTCGACCACTTCGACGAGGGGCGGCTGCGTGCCGGTATGGAGGCCAATCCGGCCGCCGAGATCTGGACCCTGCGCAGCGTCGCCGACCGGCTCTCCGCGGTCTTCCCCGGCCGCGTACACGCCGTCGGCCACGGCGACACCTTCTCCGCGGCGGGCTTCGACGTACAGGTGCACGGCGAGCTGCACGCGGTGATCCACCCGGACATCCCGCGGATCACCAACATCGGCTTCCTGGTGGACGGTTCGGTCTTCCACCCGGGCGACGCGCTCACCGTCCCCGACCAGCCCGTCGACACGCTGATGCTCCCGGTGATGGCACCCTGGAACAAGATCTCCGAGGTCATCGACTACGTACGCGAGGTCAAGCCGCGCCGCGCCATCGACATCCACGACGCGCTGCTGACCGATCTGGCCCGCCCGATCTACGACAACCAGATCGGCGGCCTCGGTGGCACCGAGCACGGCCGGCTGACGCCGGGGGAATCGACCGGCCTGTGACGGCCTCCGGTCCGGCGACTGTCAGAGGGAGCGGCTAGGTTTACGTACATGCGCATCGCCACCTGGAACGTCAATTCGATCACTGTCCGGCTCCCGAGGCTGCTGGCCTGGCTGGAGCGCACCGGCACGGATGTGCTGTGCATCCAGGAGACCAAGTGCGCAGCCGAACTGTTCCCGGCGGACGAGCTCCGCGAGCTCGGCTACGAGTCCGCGGTCAACGCCACCGGCCGGTGGAACGGGGTCGCGCTGGTCTCCCGGGTCGGCCTGTCCGACGTCGTCAAGGGACTGCCCGACGGTCCCGAGTACGAGAGTGTGCAGGAGCCCCGGGCGATCTCCGCGACCTGCGGCCCGGTCCGCGTCTGGTCGGTGTACGTGCCCAACGGCCGCGAGATCGAGCACGCGCACTATGCGTACAAGCTGCGCTGGTTCGAGGCCCTGCGGAAGGCCGTTGCCGCGGACGCCGCGGGCGCGCAGCCGTTTGCGGTCCTGGGTGACTTCAACGTGGCCCCGACCGACGAGGACGTCTGGGATCCGGCGCTGTTCGAGGGCGCCACCCACGTCACCCCCGCCGAGCGCGCCGCTCTCGCCGCACTGCGCGAGGAGGGCCTGTCCGACGTCATGCCGCGCCCGCTCAAGTACGACCGCCCGTACACCTTCTGGGACTACCGGGAGCTGCGCTTCCCGAAGAACAAGGGCATGCGGATCGACCTGGCCTACGGCAACGCGCCCTTCGTCGCGGCGGTCAAGGACAGCTATGTGGACCGCGAGGAGCGCAAGGGCAAGGGTGCGTCCGACCACGCCCCGGTGGTCGTGGACCTCGATCTCTGACCGTCCGCCCCGCTGCCGGGGTTCGCGCTACCGGGGCTCGCGCCTCCGGATGCGGAACCCCGGCGCGGACGCTCTCCGGCACCTGACGCCTCGGACGAGCCGTCGTTGTCAGTGGTCGTCGATACGGTGGTTGATGTCCTTATCCCGCTTGCTGGCTGCTTGCTGTGACCAGGACAGCCCCGCCCGTTCAGCGCCGGGCGGGGCTTCATCCCCCACACGTCAGAACGCGGGAACGCCGTCCCGGCTCCGATCGGCGGTCCGGCGCATCCCCAGTGACGCCCCGGCGGCACCCAGCGCCAGGACCATGAGCAGCGCGCTCACCCACAGCGGCGACCGGAAGCCGAACCCCGCATTGATCGCGAGCCCGCCGAACCAGGGGCCGAGCGCGCCGCCCACATTGAACGCGGACGTGGCGAACGAGCCGGACAGGGTCGGTGCGTCGGCCGCCAGCCGGAACACCCACGAGATCAGCGCCGTACCCGTGCCGAACGCGAGCATCCCCTGGACGAAGATGAGCACGACCGTTGCGAACGGGCTTTTCGCGGTCACCGCGAACCCGGTCCAGCCGGCGGCGAGCAGGACGAGACCGGTCGCGGTGAGGGCGACCGGCCGTGCGTCGATGATCCGGCCGGCGACGGTGACCCCGACGAACGAGCCCAGGCCGAACAGCGCGAGGAGGGCGGGCACCCAGGCGGCACCGAGTCCGGTGACATGGGTGGCCAGCGGTTCGACGTAGGAGAACGCGCAGAACGTCGCCCCCTGCACGAGGGCGCTCGTCAGCAGTGTCAGCAGCAGCCGCGGACGGGCCAGGGCCCGCAGCTCGTCGCGTGCGGGTGCGGGGACGGACTGTGGCGGCGACCCCGGAATCGTCCTGGCGATCACGACGACGGCCGGTACGGAGACGAGGGCCACGGCCCAGAACGCCGACCTCCACCCCCAGTGCCCACCCAGCGCCGCACCGGCGGGCACCCCGGCCACACAGGCGATGGTGACGCCCCCGACCACCACGGACGTGGCGCGTGCCCGGACCTCGGGTCCGGCCATGGAAACCGCGGTCACCAGGGCCACGGCCCAGAAACCGGCATTCGCCAGCGCCCCGACGACCCGCGTCGCGAGGAGCACCCCATAGCTGGGGGTGAGCGCGCCGATGACATGGACGGCGCTGAAGACACAGAGGAAGAACAGCAGGGCGCGGCGGCGAGGCAAGTTCCGGCTGAAGAGCGCCATCAACGGCGCCCCGACGACCATCCCGATCGCGAAGGCCGAGGTCAGCAGCCCCGCTGCCGGAATGGATACGTGGAGGTCGGCGGCGATGTCCGAGACCAGACCGGACAGCATGAACTCGGACGTGCCCTGGGCGAAGACGGCGAGCCCGAGCGCGTAGACAGCGAAAGGCATGAAGGAACCCCATGGACGGCTGACGGATGGACCAGACAGGGGGTGTGGGCCGCGCCCGCCCGTCGTGACGAGCGGCAACACGGAAGAACGTCCGGGGTGGTCATGGACGGAACTCGACAACGCGGCAGGCGCCGGAGTCGGAGAATCTGCGCACCAGCGCATACGGGGAAACGCAGCCCACACTGCGGCGGTCCTGCGGCGGCAGTCCGGCGGAAGCGATCCCGGCGCCGAAACTCGGCAGCGCGGGATCAACCCGACAGCGGATCAGCCACCGATGGACCGGTGGCTAGTCTCTGTCGGACTCGGGGCTGGACATGGTCGCGAAACTACCAGCGCGGGGGGCTCGCTTCCACCTCTTTTCCGCCGGTGGGTGGGGCCGGAGCGGCCGGAACATCTGGGGTGCACTGGACCGTACCCCTGGTGCAGCGCCGCCAACGCCGACCGGGCCGGGGCCGCCGCCGTGGTGATGCGGCGGGACGGTCGCGGGCCGCGGGCGGCACTGGTTGGTGTTGGTCGCGGCGAGAACGATCACCTCGGCGATGTCCTGCGCGGTGCGACGCGCCGGGCCGGCAGGACCACGCCGTCGATCGCGGCGACGCCCGCGGTCCCCGGCAGGCCGGGCCGGGCGGTGGGTCGCGCCGCGCACCGCGTCGATCCGCTGGTGCGCCCGGCCCCGACGGCGGTGTCGACATCGTGTTCGGCACGCGCTGGGTGCTGGGCACCCGCCAGTCCCTAGACGGTGATCTCGTCGATGAACTGCCTGCCGTCCTCGCGCCGGAGCCGGCCAGGTCCGGCAGCCGGGAAGCGTGACCGCTCTGCCCCGGGCGGTTGCGGGCGGCGTGCGCGGCAAAGCTGCGGCCGGGGTGCTCGCGTCCGGTTCAGCACGCGAACGACAGGCCGCGCGCCCTGTGGTGCGTAACACGTGGGGGATGCGACCCTGAGTGGTATGAACATCCCCTTCTTGGACAACTGGCGCAAGCGTCATGACGGTACGCGGGGAGCGGGGCTCGCCGCCGCCGTCGCGGCCGATCCTGAGGGCGTGGCCGAGCTTCTTGCCGAGTGCGAGCTGCTGCGTGTCCGGGCGGGGCAGCGGGGGCTGGAACTCGACGACACTCCGGCCTCGTTGGCGGCTCTCGACCAGTTGCCGCCGCGCTGGCGCGACGATCCCGAGGAGCTGCCCTGGCTGGGCAATGACGCGGGGCTGTATCTCGGCACGGTTCTGGTGCGCAACGTCCCCGGTGCGGTCTGGAACATCTGGCCGAGCGGGCAGCCCGTGGTGCGGCTCGCCTCGGGGCGGGAGATCGATGTGGTCGGGGCCGGGCTGGACTGGGCGATGGCGGGCAGCCCCGAGCTCTCGCAGGTGTACTCGGAGTCGGCCGAGGGGTAGAGCTTTCATTCAAACCGGATAAGACGCTTTGTACCCCATTTGTGCGTGTCGGAGGTGAGGTCCCTTTTCACGATGGATAGGTTGCGCTGACCTCGACACAGCAATAAGTGGGTAGGGCAGCGTATGGCCGTCGATCCGTTGATCGAGCTGCGGGACGTCAACAAGTTCTATGGACAGTTGCACGTGCTGCGGGACATCAATCTCACCGTCGGCCGTGGGGAGGTGGTAGTGGTGATCGGCCCCTCAGGCTCCGGAAAATCAACGCTCTGCCGGACCATCAACCGGCTCGAGACGGTCGAGTCCGGTTACATCGCGATCGACGGCAGACCTCTCCCCGAGGAGGGGAAGGGGCTGGCCCAGCTCCGGGCCGAAGTGGGCATGGTCTTCCAGTCGTTCAACCTGTTCGCGCACAAGACCGTGCTGGCCAATGTCTCGCTCGCCCAGCTCAAGGTTCGCAAGCGGAAGAAGGACGAGGCCGACCGGCGCTCCCGCGAGCTGCTGGAGCGGGTCGGACTCGCCTCGCAGGCCGACAAGTTCCCCGCCCAGCTCTCCGGCGGCCAGCAGCAACGGGTGGCCATCGCGCGCGCCCTCGCCATGGACCCCAAGGCGCTGCTCTTCGACGAGCCCACCTCGGCACTCGACCCGGAGATGATCAACGAGGTACTGGAGGTCATGCAGCAGCTCGCCCGGGACGGCATGACCATGGTCGTCGTCACGCACGAGATGGGCTTCGCCCGCTCCGCCGCCAACCGGGTCGTGTTCATGGCGGATGGCCGTGTCGTCGAGGACCGCACCCCCGAGGCGTTTTTCACCGCTCCGGAGAGCGACCGCGCCAAGGACTTCCTGTCCAAGATCCTCAAACACTGACGGGGGGCTCAGTGTTGCGTACGAGAAGAGTTCTGGCCGTCTGCGCCGGTCTCCTGCTGGCTCTGGTCGCCGCCGGGTGCGGCAAGGAGGGCAGCCCGCCGGTGAAGGGGCCGAGGCCCGAGCAGCTGCCGGTGTACAAGGTCGACACCAGCTTCCGGCTGCCCGAATCACCGACCTGGAGAAGGGCGAAGAGGCGCGGATACCTCCGGGTCGGGGCCAAGGAGGACCAGCCCTATCTGGGCGAGAAGGACCCGGCCACCGGCGTCTACTCCGGCTTCGACATCGAGATCGCCAAAATGATGGCGGCCTCGCTCGGCTTCGACCCGAGGACGATCCGCTTCAAGACCATCGCCTCCGCCAACCGCGAGACTGCGCTGCAGAACGGCCAGATCGACTACTACGTCGGCACCTACACCATCAACGACATGCGCAAGAAGCTCGTCGGCTTCGCCGGTCCCTACTTCATGGCCGGACAGTCGCTGCTCGTCCGCACCGACGAGCACGACATCAACGGCCCGCAGGACCTGGCCGGCAGGACCGTGTGCTCGGCGGCGGGATCGACCCCGTACCAGCGCATCGCCGCCGACTACCCGAAGGCGATCCTGGTCGCCTACGACACGTACTCGATCTGCGTCGACAATTTGCTGACCTACCAGGTCGACGCCGTCACCACCGACGATGCGATCCTGCTCGGCTTCGCCGCCAAGGCCCCCAAGGAGCTGAAGGTGGTGGGCAAGCCCTTCTCCGAGGAGCCGTACGGCATCGGCGTTCCGCGCAGCGACAACGCGTTGCGGTTCGCCCTCAACGACGCCCTGGAGGCGAACGAGAAGAACGGCAACTGGAAGAAGGCGTTCGAGGCCACACTCGGTCTGTCCGGAGTGCCCGCGCCGACCCCGCCGCCCATCGACCGCTACCCGGCGACCTGAGAGGGCGGGGATCGACCATGGACGTACTCACAGAGAATTTCTCGCTCTACGGCAAGGGCTTCCTCGGTACGGTCGAGCTGACCGTCTACTCTTCGATACTGGCCCTGATCCTCGGCTTCTTCATGGCCTCCTGCCGGGTGGCGCCCGTCGGCTCGCTCCGCATGCTCGGCACGGTCTGGGTAACCGTGCTGCGCAACACCCCGCTGACGCTGCTCTTCTTCGCCGTCCTGCTGGGGCTGCCGCGCTTCGGCCTCGTGCTGCCCTTCACGGTTTTCGCGGTCCTCGCGCTCGGCTGCTACACCTCCGCGTTCATCTGCGAGGTGCTGCGCTCCGGCATCAACACCGTGCCGACGGGGCAGGGCGAGGCGGCCCGCAGCCTCGGTATGACATTCGGCCAGACGCTGAACACCGTCGTGCTGCCGCAGGCGTTCCGTTCGGTGATCCCGCCGGTCGGTTCGACGCTGATCGCCCTCGCCAAGAACTCGGCGATCGCCGGGGCCTTCAGCGTCACCGAGCTGCTCGGCACCTACAAGACCCTCAACGAGCTGGGCTACAGCATCATCTGGACCTTCGTCTGGATCGCCGTCGGCTACCTGATCATCACCCTGTCCATCAGTGCGCTCTTCAATCTGCTGGAGAAGTGCTGGGGAGTCCCCCGATGACCACCCGCACCGTGCCGTCCGCCACCGCGCTCTACGACATCCCGGGTCCGGTCACCCGTAAACGCCACCGCTTGTACGGGATCGCCTCGACGGCACTGATCCTCGCCCTGCTCGGCTGGGTCATCTATCTGCTCTTCGACACCGAACAGTTCACCAGCGCCAAATGGACACCCTTCGCGTACCAGGGCATTCAGGAGCTGCTGCTGCGCGGACTGGGCAACACCCTCAAGGCGTTCGCGTACGCCGCGGTGCTCTCCCTCGTGCTCGGGGCGGTGCTCGCCGTCGGCCGGCTCTCCGACCACCGGGTCGTGCGCTGGTTCTCTACGCTCCTGGTCGAGTTCTTCCGGGCCATGCCCGTACTGGTGATGATCTTCTTCATCTTCGTGGCGCTGCAGGTGCACCCGCTGCCCGCACTGGTCACCGGTCTGACCCTGTACAACGGCTCGGTGCTCGCCGAGGTGTTCCGTACCGGAATCAACTCGGTGGAGCGCGGCCAGCGCGAGGCCGCGTACGCCCTGGGGATGCGCAAGACACAGGTCACCGCGTTCGTACTGGCCCCGCAGGCGGTGCGCGCCATGCTGCCCGCGATCATCAGCCAGTTGGTGGTGGCGCTGAAGGACACCTCGCTCGGCTATCTGATCACCTATGAGGAATTCCTTCACGCGGGCAAGCTCATCGCGTCCAACCTCGACTACGATCTCCCTTTCATCCCTGTCGTGATGGTGATCTCACCGATCTACATCGGGATGTGCATGCTGCTCTCCTGGTTCGCGACCTGGGTGGCCAAGCGGGAGCGGCGCAATCCGAAGACGAAGGCCGTGGAAGTCGCACCGGCCGAACCAGGAACGCTGCTGCCGGGAGTGCAGTAGCCGGGACCGCTGTGAAGCGGTCCCAGCAGAGCGGTGCCCGCCCGGCGGCAGCGCCGGTATTCCGGGGGCCGGTCCGCCTCCCCCGGCTCATGTTCCGGGGCAGGTGCCGGTCGTGCGGCGCGCGTCGTTACCATCGGCGCATGCGATCTTCGAGGTCCTCGGCGTTCCACGCACTCGGACCAATGGCGCTGGCCGCCCTGCTCCTGATACCTGGCACCGCGGCTCCGGCCAGCGCGGCGGGGGAGGCGGACAGCCCCTCGTTGCCGAGAATGCCCGCCACTGTTGCCGAGGGTAATCCGTGCACTGTGAGCTCCACCAAGAAGTCAGCCCAACTGCCGTGGGCACAAAGTTTTTTGAGCCTTGAACGGGCCTGGGAACTCAGCCGGGGCGCGGGGGTGAAAGTCGCCGTCATCGGCACCGGGGCGGACTTGCGGGTGCCGGCGCTGGACGGCCGGGTCACCGGCGGTCCGGACGTGGTGGCGGGCGGTACGGTGCGGGAAGACTGCGTCGGCTACGGCACGTTCCTTGCCGGCATCGTGGCGGGCGGGAAGCAGACGGGGCTGAAAGCGGCCGGGGTCGCTCCTGAGGCCGACGTATTCGCGGTGCGGGCCACCGACCGGCACGGCGCGACGACACCCGAGGCGCTGGCCAAGGCGATACGGGCGGCAACGGCCGCCGGGGCGCGGGTCGTTCACGTGGCGCTGAGCGTCCCTTCCGCGCCTGAGCCGCTGAAGGCCGCCGTCCGCGCCGCTCAGGAGGCCGGCGCCCTGGTGGTGGCGCCCGCCTCGGCACGGGAGTGGGAGAGCGGACCGGGGGCGCCCGACGTGGTGAAGGGCCTCGCCTACCCGGCGGCGCTGCCCGGAGTGGTTGCCGTTGCCTCGGTGGGGCCGGGCGGGGAGCCCGACCGGCCGAGCCTGCCGGAAGGGCGGCGCACGCCGCCGACGCTGAGCGCTCCCGGCGTCTCGGTGGTGGGGCCGGGGCCCGGCGGTCGCGGTCAGTTCGTCGGTCATGGTGACGCGGTGGCCGGTGCCTTCGTGGCCGGCGCGGCTGCTCTGGTTTTCTCCTACCAGCCTCAATTGACTGCACGTCAGGTAGCGCACCGGCTGGAATACACCGCCTACGGAGCCGCGGGCGACGCGCTGGACCCCGACCTCGGACGGGGGATTGTGGACCCGGTACGGGCGCTGTCCGCCGTACTGCCCGAAGAGCATGCGACGCGGCCCCCGGCCGCGCTGAAGAGCGGCTCGACGCCGACAGTGCCGCCGCTCGACCCGCCCCACGCGCGGAACCGTGCGCTGGCCGTGGCCGCCTCGGCGGGAGCGGTGGCGCTGCTGGTCGCCTTCCTGGCGGTCGTGCTGCCCAGGGGGCGTCGTCGGGGATGGAGGGCGGGCCGCACAGGTTAGCGCGGCGGCGTACCGGACGAAACCAACGGTCCGCGCATGTACGAGTGGTGTGCGCGGACGGGGCCGGTCGCCGATGCGCGTGCCGGGCCCCCGCGAATCCGGCCTGATTCAAAGGGAAGGCCCTAGCTGGTCTGCCCAGCCCACCCCCTGGGCGTCGCCAGCCGCCAAGCCCCCGAGCGGCGCTACCTGCGCGTACGCCCTGGAACACCCGGCACCAACGGCGAACAGCGCGTACAAGCCACCCGAAGCCGCCGCGCCGCCGACCGCACTGTCGCCGCCTGGGCCCGGACCAACGCCGCCGATCTGCGGCAACTCGCCGGTCAGATCATGGCCCTCACCGACTTCCCCGTCCAGGCCCACACGCCCCTGGCCCGTCCCGCCGAGTTGTCTCCGAGCTCCCAGCAAGGCAAGGGCCCGATACCCAGGCTCCGAAAGGCATGGAACGTGGGAACTTGACTCGGCTGGACTCAGGTTTTACGCATGAAGGCGAAGATGTGATGTGTCCGAGGAGGTTGTGATGACACGCGCAGTGGGTATCGATCTAGGGACGACCAATTCTGTGGTCTGTGTCCTGGAGGGCGGCGAGCCGACAGTCGTCAACAACACCGAGGGCGCGCGGACCACGCCGTCGCTCGTGGCGTTCGCCAAAAGCGGTGAGGTACTGATTGGCGAAATCGCCAAGCGGCAGGCTGTGACGAATGTCGAGCGCACCGCCCGGTCCGTCAAGCGGCACATGGGCGATAGCGGCTGGCGCTTCCCGGAATCCGGTGACATCGACGGTAAGCGGTACACCGCGCAGGAGATCTCGGCGCGCGTGCTGCAGAAGCTGAAGCGGGACGCCGAGGCGTATCTCGGGGAGGACGTCACCAACGCGGTGATCACCGTCCCGGCGTACTTCAACGACTCCCAGCGCACCGCGACCAAGGAGGCGGGCCACGTCGCGGGCCTGAACGTGCTGCGGATCATCAACGAGCCGACGTCCGCGGCGCTGGCCTACGGCCTGGACAAGGAGAACGACCAGACGATCCTCGTGTTCGACCTCGGTGGCGGCACCTTCGACGTATCCCTGCTGGAGATCGGCGAGGGCCTGGTGGAGGTCAAGGCGACCAATGGCGACACACACCTCGGCGGTGACGACTGGGATCAGCAGATCGTCGACCACCTGCTGAAACAATTCAAGAACGGCTACGGCGTCGACTTGTCCAAGGACAAGATGGCGCTGCAGCGTCTGCGCGAGGCCGCGGAGAAGGCGAAGATCGAACTGTCGTCCGCGACCGAGACGACGATCAACCTGCCCTACATCTCGGCGTCGGCCGAGGGCCCGCTGCACCTGGACGAGAAGCTCACGCGCGCCCAGTTCGAGCAGCTCACCGCGAACCTTCTGGAGCGCTGCAAGGGTCCGTTCCACAACGCAGTCAAGGACGCCGGGATCAAGGTGTCGGACATCGACCATGTGATCCTGGTGGGCGGTTCGACGCGGATGCCGGCAGTGACCGAGCTGGTGAAGAAACTGGCCTCCAAGGATCCGCACAAGGGTGTGAACCCCGACGAGGTCGTCGCCATCGGCGCCTCGCTCCAGGCCGGTGTCCTCAAGGGCGAGGTCAAGGACGTCCTGCTGCTCGACGTCACCCCGCTGTCCCTCGGTATCGAGACCAAGGGCGGCATCATGACGAAGCTCATCGAGCGCAACACCACGATCCCGACCAAGCGCTCCGAGATCTTCACGACGGCCGAGGACAACCAGCCGTCCGTGCAGATCCAGGTTTTCCAGGGCGAGCGCGAGATCGCGGCGTACAACAAGAAGCTCGGAATGTTCGAGCTGACCGGCCTGCCGCCGGCCCCGCGTGGCGTCCCGCAGATCGAGGTCACGTTCGACATCGACGCGAACGGCATCATGCACGTCGCCGCCAAGGACCTCGGCACCGGCAAGGAACAGAAGATGGCCGTGACCGGTGGCTCCTCGCTGCCCAAGCAGGACATCGACCGCATGGTGCAGGAGGCTGAGCAGTACGCGGAGGAAGATCACCGCCGCCGCGAGGCCGCCGAGATCCGCAATCAGGCCGAGAGCCTCGTCTACCAGACCGAGAAGCTGCTGCAGGACAACGCGGACAAGATCCCCGAGGACGCGCGCTCCGAGACCGAGACGGCGCTGGCGGAGATCAAGGAGACGCTCAAGGGAGAGGACACCGGGGCCATCCGATCGGCCATCGAGAAGGCCACCGCCGCCGCCCAGAAGATCGGCAGCGCGCTCTACGCGCAGGCGGCCCAGACTTCAGGGGCGGACGGAGGTTCCCCCACGGCTAGCGAGGAAGTCGTGGACGCGGAGATCGTCGACGACGAGGAGAAGGGAGGAGCCGGATGAACCAGGCCTTCGTGGGCTGGCCGACGTGTCGCCGGGCCGCAGCCGGCGGCGAATTGCGCAGGCCGAGGCATGAGCCTGCCCGAACTTCAGACACCAGCGGCGCACGGTCTCGTAGGAGACGATGCCGCCGCGCTGGAGCATCAACGCCTCGACCTCGCGGAAGCTGAGCGGGAAGCGGAAGTACAGCCGCACGCAGTGGGAGATGGCCTCGACCGGGTACCGGTGCCCCTTGTACGACGGCGACGCGTTGCCCACGGGCGGTCCCTTACCGCTGTGATCAACTCGAAGATCCTCCCATGCCATTTGCCAACGTGACAGTGCCCCCAAAAGCGCTTAATTGAACGGTATTGAGGCTAAACGTCGCCCTCCGTGTTCGCCAGCAGTGCGGTCTGCACCTGCACAACACCCCTGCGAGTGATCAACTGTGCGCGCCCCGGCGGTAGTTGTCGTGGCTTGGTGTCGTTGAACAGATAGCCCTCCGAGGGCGGGCAGGAGAGCAGCGCGGCAGGCGTGTTCACCTCCAACAGGCGCCGCAGCAGTGGGTCGTTCATCGCCCGTGCCGCGCCGTTGGCGCTGCGCGCCACGATCAGATGCAGGCCGAGTTCCGCGCCCTGGGCGAGGTAGTCCAGCAGCGGACCGAAGTGGTTGGTCATGCTGCCGCTGGACACCATGTCGTAGTCGTCCACGATCAGGAATACCTGTGGGCCGTTCCACCAGTCCCGCCGCTTCAGCTGGGCGGGCGAGATATCCGCGCCCGGCAGTCGCTCCTTCATGGCCCGTGCGACGCCGTCCACCACCTGCTTGAGTACGTCGACGGAGACGGCGTAGCCCAGTCGGTGCGGCTCGGGGACACTCTCCAGCAGACCCCGCCGGTAGTCGATCAGCATCACCCGCGCCTCGGCGGGGGTGTAGCGCTGCGCGATGGCCCGGCACACCGAGCGCAACAGGTTGGTCTTGCCGGTCTCCGCGTCGCCTACCACCACTAGGTGCGCGGTCTGCGCGAAGTCGTGCCACATGACGTCGAGTTGGCCGCCCTCCAGGCCCAGTGGCATGCGGAGGTCGCCGTCCGCGCCGACCTCCGCGTCGGGCAGGTCGGCCGGGTCCAGGACCGTGGGCAGGGTGCGGACCGCGGGTGCGGGCGGGCCCTCCCAGTGCTCGGACACCTGTGCCACCGCGTCGGCGACGCCCGCTCCGAGGTCCGAGGCGCTGTCGCCGCCGTCCACCCGCGGCAGGGCGGTGAGGAAATGGTGCTTGGAATCGGTCATGCCGCGGCCGGGCGACTTGGGGATGGTCGCGGCGGCCCGCATGTTGATCATGGAATCCATGCTGTCGCCGAGCCGCAGCTCGAAACGGGTGCCGAGCTGGTCCCGCAGCGCGGTGGGAATCTCCGACCAGCGGCTCGCCGCCACGACGAGGTGCACACCGTAGTTGAGACCACGCGCCGCCAGCGCTGTGAAGGTGTCCATGATGTCCATGAAGTCCTGGCGGACCGTGCCCCAGCCGTCGACGACGAGGAACACGTCGCCGTACGGCTCGTCGGGCAGCTCACCGGCGGCCCGGCGGGCGCGCAGCGTTGCCATGGAATCGATGCCCCACTCGGCGAACTGCTTCTCGCGCCGGGCCACCAGCCCGTGCACCTCGGACAGGGTGCGCTGCACCCGCTCCAGGTCCAGCCGGCCCGTGACACCGCCCACATGCGGCAGGTCACGGAGGGAACCGAGCGAACCCCCACCGAAGTCCAGGCAGTAGAACTGGACTTCGCGCGGAGTGTGCGTGAGGGCGAGAGACATGATCAGGTCGCGCACGAGCGTGGACTTGCCGCTCTGCGGTCCGCCCGCGATGCCGACGTGCCCGCCCGCGCCGGACAGCTCGGCCATCAAGGGTTCGCGGGTCTGGTCGAAGGGCCGGTCGATGATGCCCACCGGCACCGTCAGCCGACCATGCAGCTCGGGGTCGACGGTGGTGAGACCCCGCTCGGCATGCACCTCCAGTCCCATCAGCAGGGTGTCCAGAGACAGCGGGCTGTCCAGCGGAGGCAGCCAGACCCGGTGCGCGGGCCTGCCGCCCTCCCGCATCCGGGCCACGGCCAGCGCGAGCAGGGTCTCCTTGCTCTCCTCCTCCGTCGCCGCCGACTGCGGGTCCGGGTCGGGCGCGGGGAGCCGGGGCGCGATCCACTCCGTGCGGTACGGGACCACCTGACCGGCGACGGCCGACGCGGCGAGCCTGCGGACACCCTGATACGGCCCGGAGACGTACGCGGCCTTGAACCGGACCAGGGTCCCGGTGTCCTTCTTGAGGATGGCGCTGCCGGGGACGGAGGGCAGCTGGTAGGCATCCGGTACGCCCAGTACGCCCCGGCTCTCCATCGAGGAGAATGTGCGCAGCGCGATCCGGTACGACAGGTGCGACTCCAGCTGGGTCATCCGGCCCTCGTCCAGCCGCTGCGAGGCGAGCAGCAGGTGAACACCCAGGCTGCGGCCCAGCCGCCCGACCATCACGAACAGGTCCATGAAGTCGCGATGCGCAGAGAGGAGTTCGCTGAACTCGTCGACCACCACGAAGAGCGTCGGCAGCGGCTCCAAATCGGCCCCCGCCGCCCGCGCCGCCTCGTACTCGAACGCCGACGTGTAGTTCCCGGCACTGCGCAGCAACTCCTGGCGGCGCATCAGCTCACCGTGCAGGGCATCCTGCATGCGCTCGACCAGGGAGGACTCGTCGGCGAGGTTCGTGATCACGGCCGAGGTGTGCGGCAGGCCGTCCAGGCCGAGGAACGTGGCGCCGCCCTTGAAGTCGACCAGGACGAAGTTGAGCTTCTCCGACGAGTGGGTGAGCGCCAGGGCGAGCACCAGCGTCCGCAGCAGCTCCGACTTGCCGGAACCCGTTGCCCCGATCAGCACGCCGTGCGGGCCCATACCGCCCTGCGCCGCCTCCTTGATGTCCAGTTCCACCGGTGTGCCGTCACCGGCGAGGCCCAACGGCACCCGCAGTCTGGCCCGCTCACTCCGGTCGGCGCGCACGGCGTCCAGATCGACGGTGTGCAGGTCGGGGAGACCGAGCAGGGTGGTCAGCTGCACGTCCGAGGTGAGTGCCTCACCGGTGTCCCTGGTGACGCCCATCCGGTAGGGGGAAAGCTGCGTGGCCAGCGCCCTGGCCCGCCGAGGGCCCAGCGCGTCGGGCCTGCCGAGCGTGGTTGTGGTCTCCTTGCCCGACCGGTCGGTGCTGACCAGCTTCAACTGTTCCTCGGCGATCCGCAGCCGCAGCGTGTGACGGGACTGACGCCAGGGCAGGGACCCGCCCACGTCCAGCGTCACGGTATTGCGGTACCCGTCGGTGGCCAGCCGGGAGTCGGCAGGCGTGTGGGCGCTGTCCAGCACCACGACGCAGTAGGGCTCCTCGGGGCTCGGTACGGCGTCCGCCTCGAAGGCGGGGCGGCCGGTGAGCTCCTGGCCGAGCAGCGATTCGAGGCCGGGGACGGAATCGGTGACCAACCGCACGGGCCCCCCACCGTCGACGTCCGTCGGATGCTGGGCGTGCGGCAGCCACTTCACCCACTCCCAGGCCGCCCGGCGGTCGTGGTCCGCCAGCACCACGACCCGCAGATCCTGCGGCGCGTGGAACACGCTCAGCTGGGCCAGCAGGGCCCGTACCATCCCGTGCGCCGCCGTCTCCTCGCCCTGCAACAAAACGCGCGCGTAGGTACGCAGGTAGACCGCGACCGGTTGGTCGGGCACCGTGCCGTACGCCTTGATGAAGCGCCGCAGGGCGTGTGCGGACAGCGGTTCCAGATCCTCGACCGGCTTGGTGCTCAACGGTGCCAGCTTCGTCCCCAGCTGCTGCTCGCCCACCGCGATCCGCACCTCGGCGAAGTCCGCGTGCGCGGCTCGTCGCTCCCACAGCCTGGCCGTGGGCACCAGGCTCCACAGGGACGCCGGGTCCGGATGCGACCACGCCTGCGCCTCCCGCTGCTGGGTGACCACCTTGCGTATGCGCCTGCGACTGATCGACAAGTAGCGCATGTAGTCGCGCCGTTCACCCAGCAACGCTCGCTTGCGGTCCCCGGAGGCCCGGACGATCTGTGACACCAGCATGCCGACGGCGGAAACCGCCATCAGCCCGATGGCGACGTACATCATGGGGCCGCCGCCACTGCCGGGACGCAGGAAGATGAGCACCATGCCGAGTGAGCTGAGCGCCATCGGCATGTACGTGATCAGGTTGCCCATCGCGCTCTGCGTCTCGGGCACCGAGGGCGGCTCCTGGAGGCTCAGTTCGCCGTGGGGCATCTCGGGGCCAAGACGCCGGGGAGGCCTCTTGAAGAGGACCACGCTCAAAGGGAATCGCCTTCCTGGAAGGTGCCTGCGGTTGCTGTGACGCATCGTCGGATGACGGAACGTCAAACACCTGTAGTACGACCGGCGGCGAATTGCGCAGGCCGAGGCATGGGCGGTGACGGGACTGCCGATCGTGGCCGCACCCCACAACGTACAGATTGCACGCACAAGTTAATGTGATCAATCTGACCGCGTCGACCACCGTCCTGGAAGGCGATGAAACGCGCTTGACCGACATATCCGCGGCACCCCTGTGCCGCCTCACGGTGCTGACGCCCGATCGTTCCGTCGAACTCGCCGTGCCGTCCGACATCGTGCTCGCCGACCTGATGCCGACCATCGTCGACCACGGGGGCACCGACCTCTACGAACGTGGAGCCCCGGCCGGCGGCTGGGTGCTTCAGCGCCTCGGCCAGGAACCGCTCGACGAGGAGAACACCCTCGGCGACCTGGGCCTGCACGACGGCGAGACGGTACACCTGCGCCTTCGCGGGGACGCCCTGCCCGAGATCCATTACGACGACCTCGTCGACGGGCTCTCCAGCCGGCTGCGTGAACGCCCCGACTCCTGGCGGCCTCTGTGGTCGCACCACCTCATGACCGCGCTCGCCGTGTGCGCTCTCGCCACGGGCCTGCTGCTCCTGCTGCTGCCCGGTCCCACAGGAATCAGGACGGTCTGCGCGGCGGCGACCGCGATCCTCCTGCTGGCCGGCGCCGGAGCCGCCTCACGCGCGGTCGGCGACGTCGGAGCGGGTGGCGCGCTCGGCGCGGCGGCCATCCCCTTTCTCGCCCTGGCCGGGGCGCTGGTACCCCAAAGCGCCGGGTCCGGGACGGAACTGGGCTCAATGCTGCTGGCGGGCTGCTCCGCGGCGGCCGGCGCCGCCGTGCTCGCGTTGGCCGCCGTGGGCGCGTGTGCCCCGCTGTTCCTGGCCGCAGCCCTGGCCGCGGTCCTCGGGGCGATCGGGGGCGCCGTCATGCTCTTCGGTGTCCCGGCCACCGGCACGGCCGCCCCGCTGATCCTGGCGGTTGTCCTGTTGGGGCACTTCCTGCCGTCCCTGGCGTTCCGTCTGTCCGGCCTGAAGGTGCCGCTGCTGCCCACCAACGCCGGCCAGCTCCAGGAGGGCATCGAGCCCACCCCGGACGAGCAGATCGCCGCCCGTGGCGCCGTCGCCGACAGCTACCTCACCGGCCTCTACGGCGCCACCGGTCTGGTGGCAGCGGGCTGCCTCACGGTGCTGGCGTTCGAGACGTCCTGGGCGCCGCTCACCCTGGCCGCGGTCCTGTGCGCGCTCCTGTTCACGCACGCACGGGCGATCGGCGGAGCCTGGCAGCGTCTCGCCGTCGTCCTGCCGGCCGCCTACGGTTCCGTACTGCTGACGGTGCAGTTGGTCCTGCGGCTGTCGGCAGGGTCCCGGCCGCTGCTGCTCGCCGGTCTGCTGGCCGTCGCGGCCGTGCTCGCCATTACGGGCTGGACGCTCCCCGGCCGCCGTCTGGTGCCCTACTGGGGGCGCGCGGTCGATCTGCTCCACCTGCTCTTCGCCATCGTCCTCGTACCGCTGGCCCTGCTCGTCGCCGGTCTCTACCAGTACCTGCGGGGCCTCAACAGCTGAGCCCGTGGTCCGGCGTCCGCCGTCGGACAGCAGGCTGATCCCGGGGTTCCGCGGCCGAAGGCCCCGGAACCCCGGGCCCTCGCGCGCCGGGCCGATGCCCGGTCGGAAAGGCAAGGAATGCAGTCCAGGCGGGACCAGGTCCACGCGCACATGTTCGTCATGAGCCGACTGTCACTGGGAATGCTCCGGGACGACCCGGACGCCCCCGAGTCCGCGCACCGGCGGACCTCGAAGGGCTTCGTCATCGGCCTGGTGGTCGCGGCGCTGGCCGGGCTCATCGTCGCGGTGTACGGGTTGGTGGTGCCCGGCGGTTCGAACGCGTGGAAGGCCACCGGGACGCTGGTGATCGACGAGCGTTCGGGCGCTCGCTACCTCACGCTCGACGGCGTCCTCCACCCGGTCCTGAACGAGACCTCGGCCAAACTGCTGGCCGGCGATCGGATGAAAGTGGTGAGCGTCAAGCCCGCCTCCCTCGAAGACGCTCCACGCGGTGCGACCCTGGGCATCGTCGGCGCGCCGGATCCGCTCCCGCAGCCGGGCGCGCTCAGCCGCGAGGCCTGGTCGGTGTGCGCCACCCGGCCCGACGCCGCGAAGGAACCACTCCTGACCGTGGCCGTCGGCCTGACGGCCCGGGGCAGGCCTGTCACCTCGGACCGGGCCACCTTGGTCCGCAGTGTCCCGGGCGACGATACGTACCTGCTCTGGCACGGCACCCGGATGCGGCTCAACACGGCGAACTACGCGATCCAGGCGCTGGGTTACGACCCGGACGGTGCTTACCCGGTCCCGGACGCCTTCCTCAACGCCCTGCCCGCGGGCCCCGATCTGGCAGTGCCGGAGGTGGCAGGACGCGGCAAGGCGGGCCCCTCGCTGGCCGGCCGCGCGACGCGGGTCGGGCAGCTCTTCGACGGTTCCGGCCGCCATTTCCTGTTGACGGAGCGCGGTCTGACCCAGGTCACAGCGCTGGAAGAGGCACTTCTGAAGGGCGATCCCCGTACCCAGCGGACCGCTTACGCCGGCGGAGCTGTCGTACTTCCCAAGATCGGCCCGGACGACCTGGCACGCCACCAGGACCCGAAGGAATCCCGGCTCGTGGGGGCCGAAGGCGGTACGGTCCCGAGCGAGCTGCCCAGGCCGAGCCCGGTCGGCGCGGGCGAGGGCGTCTGCGCGGTCGTCGGTACCGCGGACGGCAGGCCGACGGTCTCGGTCGTCCTGCCCCGCGCGGAAGCGGTGGGCGGCCGCCCGGTGTCCAACCAGCCCGGAATCTCGGCGGGTTCCGGAGCCGCCGACCTGTTCGCGGTGCGCCCCGAGGGCGGCGCCCTCATCACGGAGCTCTCCTCCGCGGGCACGGGCACGGCCCACTACCTGGTCACCGAGTCGGGCGCCAAGTACCCGATCCCCGGCGGCGAAAAGGGGCTCAAGCAGCTCGGCTACAGCGTCGAGCAGTCCGTCCCCATGCCGTCGGGCGTCCTCGGGATGCTTGCGTCCGGGCCCGCGCTGGACAATACGGCCCTGCTGTCGCAGGGGCTGGTGGAAGCGGCGGAGAGCGACGCACACCGATAGCCGACTGCCCGCCGTGTTAAAGGAATTGAGCTTTCTTTGAGCATTGGGAAGCCGGGAGGCAGGCGCTTTTTCCGGCATTTCCGCAGCTCACGCACGCATCGAAGATGAACATTCAGATTGACGAGGAACATCCGTACCAAGATCCCGTACGGCGTATTAACCTGGTGATCCGTTGGCTCCCGAAGGGTTTGATTCCCGGTGTGGTCGGCTTGCCGTGCACCCGTGGTGCCGCCGTGTTCCCGCAGTGTCCAGGAGGACCCTCATGACTGATGTCTCCGGCTTCAATGTCAACTCGGCCGACGGCCTGTCCAACGACGAAACGGCGATGCTCCAGACGTTGAAGACGCTGGATCAGCATCTTCGCGACATGGATGAAGCGGGCCGCAAGGTCAAGACCATCCAGGGTCAGGTGCGGGCGGCCTACCAGGCGGCTTCCTCGGAGACCCACGCCGCGGGCATCGATGAGTGGCTCAGGGCGCACGGCAGGGTCATGGAGCGCACCCAGTTCTTCCGCGAAGGTACCTCGATGGCCAACCGGCTCCTCGTGGACGCCGAGCACGAGGCGAACAGTTACGCCGCGGGCATCGTCGGCCAGATCAACCCCGGGTGACCTTCCCCGGCTCTCGCCCCGCTTTTCCTTCCCCGTTCTCATAGCTTCCCCGCGAGGAGTTCCGCCATGTCCGTCAAGATCAGCCACCAAGGGGTCCTGGACGCCATCAAGAACATGGACTCGGCCCAACAGGAAATGAAGGAGGCGCTCGCCTGGATGCAGAACAACTTCGGTGCGCTGCGAGACACCCTGAACGGTCAGACCCGTACTTCCTGGGAGGAATTCCAGGCGGAGCTGGGCCGGATCAAGCTGCAGCTCGACGAGCAGTACGGGGTCGCCCGGACGACTCTCCAGCGGATGCACGCCCGGCAGATCGACGGGGACCTCGACGGCGGCCGCGGCCTGAACAACCTCCAGGGCAGCTGACCCGCCCGACCGAATCGACTTGTGTGAGGTGTGAGCATGGCTGATGACGTGAATCCGGGCGACATCTTCCAGTCGACCGACGGTGTCTACCTCAGGTACGCCAACCAGGAGATCCCCAGATTCCGCCGCGACCTCACGGTCAAGCCGGACTATGTGAGCCTGGGCTCGAAGATCCCGCTTGCCATCGGAATCCCCGAGAAGTGCGCACAGGCGAAGGCGCTGGAAGGTCAGCTGGAGACATACCGCGCCAGCATGCGCACCCGGTACGAATCGGCCATCACGCTCCTGAGCAACTTCTCGGCCGGCCTGCGGGACGTCGAGACCAAGCACAAGGACGCCGAGGACGACTCCACAAGCATGGGTAGTGCGCTCGCCGACGAGTTCTCCGAGATCCTGACCCCGAAGGGAAAGTGAAACCATGGTCGAGGTGCCCACCGGGATGCCGGCCAAGTGGGAGGAAATCCTCGCCATGTTTCACGACGGAACCACCAAGCTTCCGGACCGGAATCTTGTGGCGGGGCCGGGGTCCAAGAGGTGGATCACCGCAGAGGTGAACGGCGCCTGGTCCGATACGGCTACGAGGAACAACGGCAAGGAATGGGAACTCGACGGGTACAAGGCGTATTTCTTTCCCACCAGGACCGAAAAGCCATACCTGGTTTTCGGGTTCAGATACGACTGGAAAGAATTCGGTAACGACCCCGGGCCGTTGAGCGATTTCACGGGAGCCGCCGGTCCTATTTTTGGCTCGGTCTCGGCCGGTACCAACAAGGACACCAATCCGCTGATGTCCAGCAAGGCGGCCGACGTGTTCAACAACATGGATTTGTGGACCGGTGGGTGGGTGGCCGAGTTCAACAGATGGGCCGAGAGTGTGGGGAACGGCTCGGAGGAGCTCAAAGGAGAATCTGCGGATCTCTTTGAAGCTGTTCTCCTGGCGGTCAAGCGTTCTCTCCTGGAGACACAGTCCTACTACATGAGTGGCGCCATCAAGGACGACCTCGCAGCGGTGAGCACCAAGCTGAAGGAGACCATACGTGTCCTGCAGAAGAATGCCTGGACATGGTTCGAAAAGCTGGAGACGGTGACCGCGGTCGAGGGACAGAAGGCCCGGGCCGCAGGTCCCATCTCCATGCCGTTCACTCACCTCTACTCCGAATTCCTGAAGGCGTTGGGAGCCAAGTCCTTCACTTCGGCGTACCGGGACACGGTCGACGGTATCGATTTCGGAGGTGTGGAGAGCGATGCCAAGACGAACTGGCTCGCCGGCGTCAAGACCGAGCTGGACGACGCGTCCGCGCAGACGATGCTCGACCTGGCGACGGCCTACAACAAGGCCAGCGCGAAGCTCTCCGACGCGAACTCCGTCGTGAAGCAGACGTTCACCATCTCGCTGACCTCTGAGGAGCAGGAGAAGTTCTACGGCTCGACCGGTGACGGCTCGGACGGCGGCACGGGTGGCACCGACGACTTCCTCAACAAGTTCAAGGAGATGTTCGGCAACGGCGCCGGCGGCGACGGGGCCGGAGGCAGCTCCGGCGGTGAGGGCGGCGGCGGAGATCTGGACCTCGGCGGCCCGCCTCCGGTGACGGGTCCGAGCGGGAGCGAGTCCTCGTCCAACGGTCGCGGCATGAGCAACTTCAGCCTCGGCCCCACCCCGGTCACCGGCCCCAGTGGCAGCACCTCCGGTACGAGCAACCCCCTGGGAGGCGGCGGGTCCCTGACGGTTCCGGCCGGATCGCGCATCGACCCCAAGACCGGCGCCGTCACCGACTCCAAGGGCAAACCGGTCCTCGGCGCGGACGGCAAGCCACTGATCGTGCCGCCCGGCTCCACGATCGGCCCCGGGGGTAAGATCATTTCCCCCACGACCGGTGGCCCGAAGCCGCCGACGCTTCCCGGCGGCTCCACCTCCGGGAACCTGACGCGGGGCTTCGGAGTCGATGCCGAGGGCAACGTCATCGTGCCCAAGGGCACCAGGGTGGATGCTCAGGGAAACCTGATCGGCGCGGACGGCAAGCCCCTGACCAACATGTACGGCGGGAAGCTCACCGTTCCGCCCGGCTCCCGGATCAACGCCGACGGAACCATCAGCGACCCGCAGGGCAAGCACATCACCGAGAGCAGCAACAACCTGAAGACCCGCAACCCCAAGACGCTCGAAGAGTTGCTGAACGGTCAGCGGCGTCCGTCCACGTCGAGCGGCGATCTCTTCGGCGGTTCGAAGGGGGCCTCCGAGAATCTCCGCAAGATGGTCGACAGCAACGGCAACGCGATCCGCGAGCCGGCTTCCGTGGTGTCCGGGCTCAGCAACCGGGCTCGTGCCGCCATGGGGCTGCCCGCGACACCGGGTGTCCCCCCGACGCAGGGCAACGTGTCCACCCAGTCGCTCGGCGCCCTCGGGCGGGGCGGAGCGGGGGGCGGGGCGGGGACCGGCATGCCCTTCATGCCGCCGATGGGCATGGGCGGTGGTGGCGCCCCGGGTGGGGGAAGCAACGGCGGTGACCGGCAGCGCAATGTATGGCTCTCGGAGGACGAAGAGGTGTGGGGCACCGAGCCCGACGCCGGAACGGGCGTGATCGGACGATGAGTTCCGCAGGTGCAGAAGCGGGCGGAATGCCCCCTGGGGGCGAGGATTCCGCCATGCCGCTGGTACCCGACGACATCCGCGCGGCGGCGCGCACCGCACCCGAGCACTGGTTCGGCACGGTGGACCCCGCGTGGAGCGGAGAAGGTGAACCGCCGCTGTGGGCGGTGATCGGGCAGTGGCGTTCGGACGCCGACGGCGAGATCGTCGAGTGGCAGCGGAACGCCGACTACCGGCCGTCCCCCGGAATGCTCGGCTGGCCGGAGCCGACCGACGACGTGGATGCCGCCATGCAGCTGGCGGCTACCGGTTACGGCCCCGTCGAGGGCGTGGCCCTGGCCGTGGTCCGTGCCGAACTGGCCGTCCTGACCGCGCCGGGCGGTGGCGCGGTCAGCGCCTGCACGCCCGACGGCGACCCGGTGGTGCCCGTCTTCACCGCGCCCGCCCATCTGGAGCGGGCGGGCGCGCTCGCCCACCGGGTGCTGCCCGTCTCCGAGGCATTCGCACTCGTACCCGAAGGCCAGGACCTGTACCTCAACCCGACGGGCCCCGTCGCTCTGCGGCTGTCCGCGGACGACCTGTCCCGCGCGGTCGACGTACTGGAAGCGGCGGCGGAAGGCAAGGAGGAGCAGTACTGATGGTGTCGTTCCAGGAACAGCTCGCGGAGGCCATGGCCGGCCTCGCGGAGCAGACGAAGAAGATCCAGCAGGTCCAGGAGGAACTGGCCAGGGCGTCCGCCTCGGCAACCTCCAAGGACCGGATGGTGACCGCCTCGGTCAACGCCCACGGCGAGATCCTTTCCTTCAAGTTCCACACCGAGGGCTACCGCACGATGCCCGGGGCCCAGCTCGCCGAGGTGCTGAAGAGCACGGTCAACGCCGCGCGCCTGGAGATGAACACCAAGGTGAGCGGTTCCGTGCGTCCGCTGATGGGTGATCAGGAGAACCTTGCCAAGGGTTTCTTCGGCGGTGGTGAACTGGACGAGCTGCTCGCTCCGCTGCGCGCGATGCAACCCGAGGGTCTGACCGAGACGGTCCTGGGCGACGGGCGCAAGCGCACCGGAAACCGCGGCGAGGAGGATGAGTTCTATGGCTGACGGAACCCTGAGCGTTCCGGGGGATCTGCCACGGCGGTTCACCCAGTTCGGCGCCATTTCGAGGATCGTCGGTGAGCTGGGCGTACTCAACGACCGCATCAACCTGGAGAACCGGACGGCGGGCGGCCGGGACGACGTGTACGCGAAGGAGTACCACAAGTTCGTCGACTCGACGGGCAAGGGACTCACGTACGGCCTCGAAGGGCTCTCCGAACTGCTCGAAATGGTCGGCATCAGCGGCAACAAGGCTTCGGTCATCCTGAACGACGCAGAAAACGACGCCAACCACATGGCCGCCGGCTGAGCCGGCCGAACACCGAAGACGCGGCACCACACAATGGCGATTGAGGTTTCCGAGGGATGGGCGACCTTCCTCAAGACTCTGACCGGCATGCCCTTCCCGCAGGCGAACGAGGACACCCTGCGGGTGGTCAGTGACGAGTATCGCCAGATGGCGGAGAAGTTCCGTGAGGTGGAGGAACTTCTCCGGCAGGTCGTCAGCCGTGTCGACGAGGACTTCGAGGGCGAGACGGCGACTCGGTTCGTGACGTACGCCCGGCAGTTCGTCGAGAGGACGAACGGCAACGAGAGCGTCCTCGAACGGGCCTACGAGGACGCCCTCAAGTTGTCGAAGAACGCCCACAAGACCGCCGCCGACATCGAGTACACCAAGTGGATGATCTTCGGCCAACTCGCTTTGCTCGTCGTGCAGATAGCGCTGGCCCAGGCACTGTTGCCGGTGACCGCCGGGTTGTCCGAGATCTGGGCGGCCGCGGCGATCGCCGCGTTCCGCTCCATGGCGGTGCTGATCCTCAAGTTCCTGCTGGCCCAGATCATCATGCAGACCATCACAGGCCTCGTCGGCGGTCTGCTGCTCGACTCCATCCTCCAGCTCACCCAGATGGGCCGCGGCGACCGTACGGAGTGGAACAAGGACTTCACCGCGAACGCCGCGAAGTTCGCCGCCATCGGCGGTGCGCTCGGCGGGCCGTTCGCACTGCTGGGCGGCGGGCTCGGCAAGTTGCTCGGCAACATGACCGGCAAGGGACTGGGCAAGATCCTCGGCAATGACGCGGGGAATGTGCTGGGCAAGGGGCTGGCCGGGGGCGGCAAGGGAGCGGGCGGTGCCGCAGGCGGTCTCGGAAAGGGTGCGGGCGGCCTCGGAAAGGGTGCGGGCGGCCTCGGTAAGGGCGCCGGTGGTGCGGGCGCGGGCGGTCTCGGCAAGGGTGCGGGCGGCGCGGGGGCAGGCGGTCTCGGCAAGGGTGCGGGCGGCGCGGGCGCGGGCGGCCTCGGCAAGGGCGCCGGTGGCGCGGGGGCCGGTGCCGCGGGCAAGGGTGCGGGGGCCGCAGGAGCGGGCCTGGGCAAGGGGGCGGGCGCCGCGGGTGACGGCGCGGCCGGAGCGAGCGGAAGGGCCGGAGCGGGCGCCGCAGGCCGGACGATCTCGGAGGAGTCCGCCCGCAAACTCGGCGAGCGCCTGGGCAACATCATGGGCCGGACCAACGAATCCCTGAATCATGTGGGAGCGGACGGTGCGAGGGGGGCGGCCGCCGGAGCGGTCGGCCGGGAGGTCGTCAAGGACTTCGCGAACGCCTTCGAGAAGAACCTCGGGGACTCCCTCGGCAATGAGACCGCCCGGAACCTGGGCCGCGACTACGGCGAGGCGCTGGTCAAGAACTGGGGCGGCAAGGCCGACTGGCAGGGTCTGACCCATTCGCTGGACGACGCGCTCAAGCCGTACGTGAAGGACCTGGGGGAGAACGGAGTGCGTGCGCTCTCGCACGACCTGCCCGGCTCCTTCGTACAGACCATCAGCAAGAACATCGAAGGGAACATCGGCTTCCGGATCGGTAACTTCGTCGGCGAGATCGCCGGTGAATCGGGCCACGCCGTGGTCACCGAGGGCATGTACAACCTGATCTTCGGGCCCGAGCACAAGTTCACGGTCAGCGGCTGGACCGCGGCAGCGGGCGCGGCCGGCGGTGTCATGGGCCGGGGAGTGGCCCACGGCTTCCAGGCCGTGCACCACGCGGTCTCGGGCCCCCCGGCCGCGCCGCCGCCGCGCCCCCCGGTCTTCTCGTCCGACTCGCCCACGCCGCCGTCCGGCGCGTCGCGGCCGAGCACGGAGTCGAGCACGACGGTGCGCGACGGCTCCGACCCGAGGAACGACGCCGACAATCGCACGCTCACGGATTCGGCCTCGGACTCCGGTTCGGACAGCGTGTCGCTGCGGAGCGGCGACGACAACGCCTCGGACAGCGACAGCCTGTACTACCTGGACGCGGACGACTTCTCGGACAGCCGGACGCTGTACTCGAGCGACGACGGGAACGCCGCACCGTACGACGTGTCCGGGGCGTCCGCCCCTTCCTTCGCCACCAGTTCGAACGCCACGAACTTCACGAACGGCGGCACCTTCACGAACCACACGAACGAGACCAACAACTCGAACAACAGCGACACGACGAACAACTCCGGCCACTCGACCACCGACTCCCTCACACCCGAGCCCCCTGTCCCGCCGGACTCGGTGCCGGAGCTGGACCTCCTGCTGAACAGCCTCCCTGACGTACCCGAGACGCTGCCCTCCCCGGACCAGGTACACGAGAACGTGACGCAGGAGCTCACGGACGTGAACACGCTTCTGGACGGCCTCCCGGACGTACCCGATACCCCGCTGGGCACGGTGCTGTCGCCGGAGGCGGAGCGACTCCTGGCGGACCTGCCCGACGTACCGCGGAACGACCTTCCTCGGACGTCCGACGACGGCGCGGGCGTGGGGTCGTCCAGTCGGTCCGACGACTCCGGGCCGGTGAACCGGACAGCGAACGACCTCGATCGCCTCCAGGAGCGCCTGGACCGGCTGAAGGACCGGCAGAATTCCGACGACTCGGACTCCGTCGGCGACCTGGCGGCGCGGATGGCAAAGCTGCGGGAGGGCGACCCCGACGGCCTCGGCCGCCCCGCACGGGTCGACGAGCTCCGTGAGCAGTACCGCGCGGCCCTGGAGGAGGAGGGCGCCGACGGGCTGGAACCCGACGGCACGACGACGGGTATCGAAGGCGACGGAGTCCTCCCGTACAACGGCGCGGGTGGCATCGCAGCGCCGCCGCGCCCCGTACCGACCGTGTCCACGGCCCCGGGTGCCGGCGTCTCCCCCGGCGGATCGCGTCGGCAGACACCCACAGGTCCGTCCCAGGACGGGCGCGATGTGATGCTCCCGGACGTCCCGCAGAACGAACCCGGTGCCCAGCCCTTCGCGGGGGACGAGCCGGACCTCGTGTTCCCGGACGTTCCCGAGGCCCCGCCCGGCACCGAGCCCCCGGCCGGGAGCCGGCCGGAGACGGAGCGGACCGAGAGCGGCGGGAAGGGACCGGCCACCGAGGACTCGCCGCATCCTCTCCGTACGGAGTCGCAGGACGAACTGCCCTTCCGCGACGGCTTCGACGTGTACAACGACGGCGATGTCGACGCGCTGATCACGCGCCTCGACGAACTGGGCAGCCTCACCGACGACCCGGTGAACCGGCTGGAGCAGCTGCCCGACGTGCCCGAGGGTCTGACCCCCACCGAGCAGCGCAGGCTGACCAAGGACGTGGAGCGGGAGACCGACGCCCTGCTGGCGGATGCCCGGCGGGTGGGCGTCGACAGGGAGACACGGCAGCGGCTGAGCGAGCGCATCCGGGACGACGTCGGGGCGGGCAGGCACGCCGACGCCGCCGACGGCCTGCGGGAACTCGGCGATCTCGTCGCCGTGCACGGCCTCGGTGAACGCCTCCAACAGTTCCGCCGTCACATGGACGGCGGATACGAGGCGCGGGCCGCGCAGCTGGGAATGCGCCGCACGGAGTGGCTGCGCCACGCCCTCGACATCGAGCAGTCGGCTCTCGCCGACGTTCCCCGTCGGACGACCCAGTTGCTGGACGACTTCGAGAACCGTCTCGGGACCCTCGGGTCCGAGCTGAGCGCCCGCGCCGACAGCACCCCCGAGGCGCTCCGGAAGCAGTTGGCCGACAACCGGCGGGCCGATGCGGAAGAAGCGGGCATGGACCGCGAGCGGTTCCTCGAATGGGAGGACCGCAGGGAGCAGGCGGCGACCCCCGAGGATCTCCGCAGGGTGCAGGCTGACTACGACGCCGAGCTGGAGACGTCGCGACGGCTCGCGACCTTGCGGGATCTCGGTGCATCCGAGACGGAACTGGCCACCTGGAAGAACCGGTTCGAAGGACCGGGGCGGGGAAGCGACCTCGACGCGCAGTACGAACGTCGTACGGTCACCCTCGGCAGGGAAGCCGAACTGGCGTCCTTCCGGGCGAGGCTGGACGCCCTGCGTGCGGGCGGCCACCAGCAGGAATCCTCGGAACCGCTGCCCCCGCCGCAGGACGGTGACGGCGGCGACGCCACCCCCGCCCGGGACCGGTCCGGGGACTCCTGGGCGGAGAACGACCGGATTCTGGAGGAGCGGCTCGACCGGCTGCGCGAGGGTACGGACGACACCGGGATGTCGCGCGAGGAGCGGCAGCAGTGGGAAGACCGGCGCGCGAACGCCGAGGACGACACGGCGAGGGAGGCCATCGAGCGGGAGCAGCTCGACCGGATGGCACAGCTGGAGCGTGACCGGCGGCGGCAGGCCATCTCGGACGGCGACCCCGAGGGGGCGCAGCGCAGCACCGAACGCCGTGCCACATGGCAGAACAGGCTGGACGAGGCGGCGGGCGACCCGCAGGCCATCGACCGGGTCCTCGACGGCTACGACGCCGAGACGGCGGAGCTGCGGCGTGAGGGGCAGGAGCGCCTGGAACAGGAACTGCGTGCTCCGGACCGTTTGCGGGACCTCGACCGCCGTATCGACCGCTCGCTCGACAAACTGCCCGAAGAGGTACGCGAACAGGCTGCCCACGACGCCCGCACGCTGGTGGAACGCCTGCGGAACCTGGTCACGACCGGCAATGAGCCCGGTACCCCCAAGCTGGACGACGCCGTGTCGCAGAAGCGCACGGACGTCCAGGGCACTGATCTGACGGACGCGTCGGGCCCGTCGAATGCCGGACCGTCGGCAACCGTGCGCAATCCGGTCTCCCGGACGAACGTCGACGAGGGGGCCGGCAACTCGGCGAAAACCCCGCGGCCGGCCGGCTCCGAACGGGACCGGGGTGCTCCGGTGCCGCCGGGCGAGCAGCTGATGGAGGCTCCGCGGCAGCCGGACAATGCGTCGGAGTCCGGGGGGAAGGACGGGGACAGTCTTCACTCGCGGGAGCGGGACGACCTGCCGTCGCCGAACGCCCGTCGTGTACGTACACAGACCGAGGACGACACGCAGTCCCTCACCGACACACGGAGCACGTCGGAATCCGAACCGAACAATGACGTCGACCTCAGGTCCGACGACGCGTCCGACTTCAAGTCCGACACGTCCGACCTCAGGTCCGACGACGCGTCCGACTTCAAGTCCGACACGTCCGACCTCAGGTCCGACGACGACGCCGACTCCGTGGCTTCCGCGCCCAAAGACTCCGACATCCCCGTGAAGGAGAACGAGGAGCCACCGGGCGGCCCCGGCGGTGACGGCTCCTCACCGGCGGGCTCGTCGGGCGCGCAGCAGCCCACGGCCCGCGACAAGGCCCTGAACGCGCTCTCGGCGGACGAGTACGAGCAGCGGATGTACCGGGTACGCCGCGACCGTCCGGACCTGACGAGCGAGGAGGCCCTCCGCGACGAGGTGTTCCGCCGGATCGAGAACCCGGGCGTGAAGGTGGAGAAGGCGGCCTTCGCCCCTCCGCTGCTGAGCGACAACGTGGATCCGCTCCCACGGGAGCGGTCCGGTGAATTCGTCACGTTCGACGACAACGCGATGCTGCCGAAATCGATGAAGGGCCACGGACACGGACGGATCACCATCCGAGGTGTCGACCTGCTGGCCGATTCCGTCGCGACGGGATGGCGGCTGCGCCCTGACGGGCTCGACGAGTTGAAGCGCGTGCTCACCCAGAGTCCGCATACGCTGCTCAGCCCCCGGACCTTCGTCCTGCCGACCGTGGACGGCGGCCACCGGGAGATCTCCCTCTCGGTGGAGAGCTACGGGAACTGGCGTCGCCATGCCGAGCCATCGGCGCCGGCCGCCGTGGACGACGTGGCCGAGTCCGCACCGAACAAGGACGGAAACGAGAACGAGGGCGGTTCGACCACGTCGAAGGCGGAGGAGCCGCAGGCGGAGGGGGCCAGGACCGACGCGTCCACGACGGACGAGTCGAAGAAGGACGCGTCGAAGAAGGACGCGTCGAAGAAGACCGTCGAGGCCAAGGCCGCCGACGCACCCGTCAAGATCGAGACGGAACTCCGCACCCGTCCCGGAGCTACGGAGACCAAGTCCCTCGGCACCTCCCGCGCCTTCGGAGTGGCGGTCCCGCTCGTTCCCTCCGCGGGGACCTTCGGCGCGCTCGGGTCGGTGTCCCTCAGCGCGCGGCGCATGGAGGCCGGCTACACGTACACCCAGGAGAGCCGCGCCCAGAGCAGTGTGACCGCGGTCGGCAAGGACGGCAGTCATCTGCATGTGAGCGACCTGCACATCGTCGTCGAGTCCGCGCGCGTCTGGGACAAGAAGGGCCGTGAGCAGCCCGTGAACCGGCAGCAGGCCGGCCCTGCCGAACAGCGGCGCTACCGTATCCGGGACGGAGTCACCTGGCGGGTCCCGGACAGCGTCACCGATCCGGCGATCCCGGACCGGCTGCCCACCGCGTTCGCGTTCGCGCCCGGCGCCCGGCCGCATCTGCTCGCGCCGCTGAGCGTCACCACGGAGACCCGGCTGCTGGACTGGGCACTCAGGAACTGTCCCGAGGCGACCCCCGGCAGCTTCCTGCGCCATCAACTGGCCGATCTGTTCGGCGAGGAGAGCCTGCGCACCGTGATCGCGCAGAGCTCCGGGGAGACGGTGGTCAGCGCCCCGCTCTTCGCCGGTCTGGGCAACCGGTCACTGGGCTCCGTCGAGCTCCGGCTGACCCCGGTCGATGCCACACTGCTCCAGGCGTCCGACAAGACCGAGGTCAAGAAGGCCGACGCACAGCGCTCCACCGCCACCACGGAGAAGAAGAACACCCAGGGCGCCGGGATCGGGATCTCCGTCGGCCCTCAGTTCGCGCTGCTCCAGCCCGCGGGCGCCTTGAACCTCCAGGTCGCGGGATCGGCCGGCCTGACGACCCAGCGTGCGGAGAGCAGCTACAGCGGCAACACGGCCGAGTCCGTACGGACGCTCAACAGCCGTGGTCACTCGGGGCTCTACGACGTCCGCTTCCGTGTGGAGCTGCGCAGGCGGGACGGCGTATGGGAATCGCCCGTGCCGGCCGAGCGGACCGGCCAGGTCAACCGGAACGACCCGAACGAGGAAGGTGCCTTCCTCACCGCCACCGTGCAGTTGCCGCGGGCCGACGCACGCAGACTGGCCGGCTGGGACGACGGCACCGCGCCCGTCCCGGACGCCGAAGCGCCCCCCGCCCCCGCGTACTTGTCGCTGTCGAACCCGGCGACGTTCGGCCTGCACGCGGTCCTGGACCTCGCGGCGACCCGCGACTCGCAATCGGCCCCGCCCCAGGCATCCCTGACGGACGTACTGGTCGACCGTATCCAGGCCGGCCTTTACCACTCCTACCCCGACCTGGTGCTTCCGCCCCGGCCGGACACCGCGGTCACCGGCGACCGCGACGGCGGCAGCGACCGGAAGTACAACAACGCGGTGCGCAACACCCATCTGCTGCGCCAGGTGCTCTCCCGTACAGTGCTGGAGGGCTCGCTCGACCGTCTGACCAGCACCGGACTGCGCATCCAGTTGGAGCAGCTCGACTCCCTCAACAAGCGGTACGTCGTGCTCACCGTGCGCGCCGAGGCGACGGGCCGTCAGTTCGCGGGCACCCACCACGACCTGGGTCTGGCCAACAACATCCTGTCCACCCGCCGCGCGGACAGCGCGACCACCCGTACCCACGGCTGGTCGGTCGGCGTCGACGTGGGACTGACCGGGATCGAGCGCTTCGGCGGCACTGGCAGCATCGGCTACCGGTACGGCAGGCAGACCGCCTACGGCATGACGTACGGTCCGACGCTGACCCCGGACGGCGGCATCACCAGTTCCGGGTCGCAGCACCTGTGGTCGTACGACCTGGCCTTCACCGCCGAAGCCACCAGTTTCACCCGGCCGCGCCAGATCGCGCGGACCATGACCGGCGAGCTGCTCAGCACCCGGTGGTTCGTGAAGCAGGCCGCCGGGAGCGTCGACGTCCTGGCCGGCGGACAGGGCGACGGACAGACCGCCCCGGCCCCCGTCACCGGCCGCGTCACCCTTGCCGTACCCGCGTCGCTGTCCGTCCCCTCCGCTCTGCCTCTCAACCGGCCGGAGACGGTTACGGCCCCCGTGTCCGTGCCGATGGACCCGGCTCTGGCCGAACTGCTCTCCTCCGGGAGACCCGTCTCCACGGATGACTGGACGCCCCACGTCCTCTTCGACGGCCTGCACTCCGTGCAGAGCGTCACCTCGCCCGAGGTCGTGCTCCACCACCTCAAGGAACTGCTCGCCTCCGTCTCCGGCAACTCCTGGATCTACGGAACCGACGGGACCCCCGCCTCCGGCGCGCTGGCCGAGGCATTCACCACCGGTCGCAACGAAGCGGACTTCAGCGACGCGGCGCAGACGGGCAAGCACATCAGCGACCTGTTCGGGCGGACGGCCGTCACCGACATCACCGCGTCGGTCAGCGCCTGGCCCCAGGTGCGCGGGACGCGCGTGCTCGCCGTCGTCGACTCCAGCGACCTGGCCCTCTCCAACATCGGCTCGGGAACCAGCGGGGCGGGACACTCGGTCGCCCACGTCCGCAGTCACACCATCTCGTCCCTGCTCGCCTTCCGGGCCAAGCACACCGACGCGTTCCAGACCGCCGGCACCTACGGTCTCATCGCGTCGCCGTACCAGAGCACCAGCACCGCGACCACGGCCGAGACCTTCTCGGCGAACCCGGCCCACACGGTCCAGTACACCGGACCGATGGTCCTGGTCGGCGCCGATGTGGCCTGGCACCTGGCGGCCCGCTCCCAGCCGTCCGGTCTGCTCCAGGCGCCCATGGAGCTGATGCGTGGACGGCCGCCCCAGGGCCGGATCGTGGAGATCCCCGACGGCCTGCTCGTATGGATGCCGCTCGCCGAGGCAAGGAAGGCCGGTCTCTTCGACGACGGTCTCACCGCTCCGCCACCCCCGCAGCAGTACACCGCCGTCGATGCGGCCGCTCATGCCACGCTCACGGTCGGCCGCATCGATATGGCCTCGGCGATCAGCGCGTTCACGAACCGCCTGCTGGAATCCCTGCCCCAGCACAAGAGCTGGCTCGGGCCCGGGAGTCTGCTGGCCGATCAGCTCGGCGGTCTGGCACGGCAGATGACCACTTTGTCGCCGTCCGGTATACGCGCTCTCCAGACGGGCATGGAGAACGGCGGCACCTCCCTGCGTCTGGCCCGGAACAAGATCGGGCCCGCCAAGGACGCCAGTCTCACGGTGACCCTGGAACGGTCCGGCTTCACCGCCGGTGCGCTGCGCCACGACGTGAAGCCCACGATCACCCGGCCCACGTCCACGGCGGAGACCGTCACGGAGAAGCTGGCGCGCGGGTACGAGGCCGGCTACCGGCTCGGCGAGGTGCCCACCGTCCTGGGCCAACCGGGTCTCCGTAGCGGCGGCTTCACCCTCGACGACCGGGTCGGGTCCACCCGTTCGTCCTCCCTGGCACACGCGGTCACCGACGCCGTCAGCGCCCAAGTGGCCTTCGAGGGACCGGTGGTGACCGGTCGGACGAGGTTCGATGTCACCTTCACCCTTGAGCTGCCCGACGGGACCGTGGTGAGTCACACGTACCCCGTCGGCGACGCCGAGGTGGTGCTGCCCCTGAGCCTCGCCCGACCGCGGACGACCGAACAGCGGACCACCGAACCGCGGACCACCGAACCACGGACGACCGAACCGTCGGTAACACGCGCACCCCGGGAAGCCGCCCGCCCGGTACTGCTTCCCCCGGACCAGCAGCAGGCCGTGGCGCTGCGGGAGCGCAACGCGGCGGGCCGGAAGCTGTTCGCCACCGGCCCGGAGAGCGTCGTCGTCACCACCGTCGGCGGCATCACCGTCCTCCGGGACGCCGCAGCGTACGCCGTCGACCTCGCCGTCAAGGGACGCGGCGCCACGAGCGACACCGCGACGGCCATGCCCACGGACGGCCACGGCCGTTATGTGCGGAAGACGGCGCTGACGCGGCCCGGCACCGCAGCCGGTGAAGTCCTCAAGGGGGGCATCAGCACCGACGTGCTGAGCGCCTACCTGCCGCAGATGATCCGCGACAGCCTGACCGTCACGCTGCACGACACCACGTCGACGATCGGCGGGTCGGACGCGACCCTGAAGATCTCCGCGGACGTCGATCTCTCCCGGGCCCGTCTGCTGGCGGTGGACCCGCAAGCGGGACTCGGCGGCAGCCGGCGGACCATGGACAACGACACCTACACGGGTGACACCACCGAAGCGCACACGCCGGCGATGACCGCGGGACCGGGCTTCCAGACGCAGCCCCTGGTCCAGACCACCGCCGCCGTGCCGGGCTGGGCGGACTCCGACGCGGCGGGCGGTGCCGCCGACCGCCGGACCTCCGCGCTGACCACGCTCAAGCCCTTCGCCGGCGGCGCCGTCCTCGTCCAGGCACCCCTGCGGGTACTCCAGACGGCGAAGGCATCGCACCGCATCGCGGACCTTCCGGTCGTCCCGTCGGTGCTCAGGCCCGGATCCCGGCCGCCGGTCACCGTCGAGCACACGGTGCAGGACGGGGTGACGATGTGGGTGTCGTTCGACGTCGCCCGGGAGCACGGACTGCTGCCACCCGAGGTCGAGGCCGCCGCGGTCACCGTCAAGGAGCAGACCAAGAAGTACACCGAGGCCGCCAAGAAGGCGGAGACGGCCGAGCGGCGCCTGCGCGCACTCGACAGCGAGGTCACCTCCCTCCACACGGAGCTCCGGCGCCTCCTGGAGACGCCGGCTCCCACCGGCACGGACGTGGCCGCGGCGCGGGAGAGGCTCGCCACGGCCCGCTCCCGGTACGCCGAAGCCCAGCAGGACCTGGCCAACCATCGCCGCGGCTTCGCGACCGTCGAGCAGCGCCTCGCCGGTGCCTCCGAGGCCGCGTGGAAGGCGGTCGAGCACTACACGATCACCGGTACCCGCCCCTCCGGCACGCCGCCGGTCGCCTGGAGCGAGCCGGCCGCCGCCGCGGCCACCGAACAGGATCCGGCCACGGTCGCCGGCTATCCCCCGCTCACCGAAGCCCTCGAAGGGCCGGTGTCCCTCCAAGGCACGGTGTCCCACGAGGGCCCGGCCGCCGACCTCACCGGACCGCCGCGCCTCGTCACGCGGGAGGACGTCCTCGCCCGTACGGAGGTCTGGCTCGACAACACGGGGCCGCTGTCGGACACGGACGCCGTACGCCGGGAACAGATCAAGGCGGCGGGCTGGGCGCAGCGCCTGCGGACTGCGGACGCCGCCTACCGGTCGTCGCTGGAGGCCGTACTGGCCGCGCGGTCACTCCTGAGGGCTGCCGAGCTCCAGGAGGCCCGAGCCCGAAAGGCAACGGAGCGGGCGGAGACCGAGGGACCGCTCGACGCGGTCGATGCCGAGCTGAAGAACGCACGGTCGGTGTATGACCGGGCAGTCGCACAGCTGAAGGCCGACTACCGCGAACTCGCCCTGGTTCAGGCAAACTTCGAAGCGGTGGACGCTTCCATCCGAGGTGTCCTGGAGCCGCAGGCCGAAGGCAGCGCCCCCCGCGTCGTCACCCCCTGGCACCCCGCGCCCGAACCCGAGGGCTACGTCCGCCCGGCCGACGCGAAGTCCGCCCCCGAGCCCTACACCGCCGAGGGCGAGGACTCACAGGGGCGCCCGGTCAGTCTGAAGTCGCCGGACGGCCGCGTCCTCCACCTCGTGGAGCCGCCCTCCACCGGACCCGCGCACCTCGACATCGGTACGAGCTTCCACCGATCCCTCCTCGACGCGGTCGAGCACGCCCATCCGGGGCTCCTCGCCGAGCTGGGGCTCCACGCGCAGGGCAGAGGTCTTTCCGCCGCCGATGTCGAGCACTTGAGGCAACGCCTCGCCGACCGGCTGATGGCGGACCGCGACGAACTCGCGGAGTTCCTCGCGATCGATCCCCAGGAGCGGTTCACCGCACAGGAGCTGGCCGACGCGGGAATCGTGCTCAGCGAGGCACAAGCCGCCGAACACGCCGCCTCGCGCAGCCGCCTCCCGGATACCGTGGCCGCCCGGCTGACCCCCGACCAGCGCCTGGACCTGGCCCGTACGACACTGCTGCGGTCCGGCGACGGGCAGATCGGCGACCGCAAGGACGCGGGCTGGAACCACTCCGCGGGAGACCTGGCGGCACTGCTCGCGGCCCGTGTGCTCGGGGTCCCGGTCACCGTGGTCCAGTCGGACCTGAACCATCTGACGTTCGCCGCTCCTGGAACGGACACGGGCGGAAACACGCGGTCGGGCGTGGTGCTGCACCTCGCGGACGACCGGTACCGGCCCGCCGTGCCTCTCGTGACGGACGACCTGCTGCTCAACGCCGACTCGGAGATCACGCAGCAGCCGGCCGACACGGTTCTGTCCGAGAGCACCGCGACCGCGTCGGCCGGCGATGCACGTCCGGCCGGCCCGATCCACTACCTGGGCGCCGGTCCCGGTCCGCTGGCCGTGGTCCCCAAGGAACTCAATTTCATCTGGCTGGGTGGCGAACTGACGGACGGTGCCCGCGCCAACCTCCGGACATGGGCGGCCAAGGCAGAAGAAGCGCAGTGGAAGCTGACGATCTGGACGGACGAGGGCGGCCGGCGCAACAACAAGGAGTTCCTCAACGGCCTGGTGGATTCCGGCACCGTTCATCAAGGCCGAGTCGAGGACCTGTTCAAAAAGGACAAGAGCTCCGACGGGGAGAAGCTGCCCTCCAAGGTGTCCAAGCTGTACGAGGCCGCGCGTAAGGAGAACAGCTTCGCGATGGCCTCCGACATCGCCAGATACGCACTCCTCCACAAGCACGGCGGGGTGTATCTCGATGTGGACCTGGGGCCGGGAGAGGCGGTGCTGCGTCCCGAGGGCGTGACAATGCCCAAGAGCGACGACACCCTGCCGATGTTCGGTCCCATGCTTCGCGACCCCAAGAGCGTACGGAGACTGCTCGGACTCGAAGAGAACACACCCGTGACTGCGGACCGGATCCACCAGGCCGCCGAAGTCGCTTACCAGGAGGGACGCTTCGGGAACCAGTTCATCGTCACACACCCCCGGAGCCGCTTCATGAAGCAGGTTCTGGACAATCTGCCGGACATCAACAACAAGGACGCCTACGCCAAGGGTGTCCTTGAGCTGGCCATAAAGTCGAAGAACGTGGGCGCCAGTACCGGTCCGATATTCCTCCTGCGGCAGTTCAACGAGCACATCAAGTCCCTCGACACCACCCAGGCGCCGAACATCAGGTTCGGGCCGCCCGCCGAGTTCCGTGTCCGGGCAGCCGAGTGGGCGGACTGGACACGACTGGACTGGCTGACCGACGAGAGCGAGAACCAAGAAGCCCCCCAGAGCACGTCCGCGCCCGCCCGGCAGAGAACACTGGCCAAGCGCCTCGGCGACACCCTCAGGACAGTCAAGGGCTCAATACGGTGGGGCAGCGGCAGGTCCGATTCGAGCACAGCACTGCTACCGAACAACGGAACACTGCTGAGCGGCCTCGACCCCGCACCGCAACGGCTTGAACAAGCCAGCGGGACACCGAAGGACGAACTCGTCGGCAAAGACGGCCGGAAGGTCTCCTTCGAGCAGGCACGCCAGAGCCTTCGGACGATCCGGGACGCCACCGGCGAGGTCATCGGATACGCCTCGCACAGCGACCGGGACTGGGCTCCACGCAACGACTTCTACACGAAGTACCGCGCCGACGAGACATCCTTCAAGGTCTACCGGACGACGGACGACGGCAAGTTCGTCCCCGTGGCCGAGGAAAATGCATCGCCCAACACGGTTCCCTGGCACACCGGCACGAACACCCCGGCCGGGCAGCGGACACCCAACCCGGTCTTCTTCGACGCACACGGCTCGCAGGACGGCGTCAAGCTCCACATCGGCGGCGACCTTCCCCTCGAAGTCGACGGTGCCCAGTTCGCGCGTTTCATGGAAACCCTCACCGACCCCGACCAGCCTCCGGCTCCCGTCGTGCTCGTGGCCTGTGACACCGCGAGCGTCCGCTCCACCGATGGTGGAAGCGTCCTGAGCGACGCGGCACGGGCGGTGCCCGGACGCCGCTGGTACGCCCCCGATGTCGCGGTCGGCCACGTGGGACCGCCGGCCGGAGCAGCCGCGGGCGGGGCAACCGGAGTACTGGCCCTCCTCCAGGACCGAGCCACCGGACGCCAGGGCCAATGGGTCACCGCAAACCAGCCCACCGAACTCGAAACCCTCCTCACGCGGGAGAAACGACAGACCCACCAGGACACCGACGACGGAACGAAACTCCCGGACAGTCAAGGTCCGGGCCTGCTGCTCAACGCCGACTCGGAGATCACGCAGCAGCCGGCCGACACGGTTCTGTCCGAGAGCACCGCGACCGCGTCGGCCGGCGATGCACGTCCGGCCGGCCCGATCCACTACCTGGGCGCCGGTCCCGGTCCGCTGGCCGTGGTCCCCAAGGAACTCAATTTCATCTGGCTGGGTGGCGAACTGACGGACGGTGCCCGCGCCAACCTCCGGACATGGGCGGCCAAGGCAGAAGAAGCGCAGTGGAAGCTGACGATCTGGACGGACGAGGGCGGCCGGCGCAACAACAAGGAGTTCCTCAACGGCCTGGTGGATTCCGGCACCGTTCATCAAGGCCGAGTCGAGGACCTGTTCAAAAAGGACAAGAGCTCCGACGGGGAGAAGCTGCCCTCCAAGGTGTCCAAGCTGTACGAGGCCGCGCGTAAGGAGAACAGCTTCGCGATGGCCTCCGACATCGCCAGATACGCACTCCTCCACAAGCACGGCGGGGTGTATCTCGATGTGGACCTGGGGCCGGGAGAGGCGGTGCTGCGTCCCGAGGGCGTGACAATGCCCAAGAGCGACGACACCCTGCCGATGTTCGGTCCCATGCTTCGCGACCCCAAGAGCGTACGGAGACTGCTCGGACTCGAAGAGAACACACCCGTGACTGCGGACCGGATCCACCAGGCCGCCGAAGTCGCTTACCAGGAGGGACGCTTCGGGAACCAGTTCATCGTCACACACCCCCGGAGCCGCTTCATGAAGCAGGTTCTGGACAATCTGCCGGACATCAACAACAAGGACGCCTACGCCAAGGGTGTCCTTGAGCTGGCCATAAAGTCGAAGAACGTGGGCGCCAGTACCGGTCCGATATTCCTCCTGCGGCAGTTCAACGAGCACATCAAGTCCCTCGACACCACCCAGGCGCCGAACATCAGGTTCGGGCCGCCCGCCGAGTTCCGTGTCCGGGCAGCCGAGTGGGCGGACTGGACACGACTGGACTGGCTGACCGACGAGAGCGAGAACCAAGAAGCCCCCCAGAGCACGTCCGCGCCCGCCCGGCAGAGAACACTGGCCAAGCGCCTCGGCGACACCCTCAGGACAGTCAAGGGCTCAATACGGTGGGGCAGCGGCAGGTCCGATTCGAGCACAGCACTGCTACCGAACAACGGAACACTGCTGAGCGGCCTCGACCCCGCACCGCAACGGCTTGAACAAGCCAGCGGGACACCGAAGGACGAACTCGTCGGCAAAGACGGCCGGAAGGTCTCCTTCGAGCAGGCACGCCAGAGCCTTCGGACGATCCGGGACGCCACCGGCGAGGTCATCGGATACGCCTCGCACAGCGACCGGGACTGGGCTCCACGCAACGACTTCTACACGAAGTACCGCGCCGACGAGGTCCTGTTCGCGCATTACCGGGCCACGGAGGAAGGGGGTGTCGTACTCGACACCGACAGCGACACGGACTCCCCGGCCGGCGAGCTCCCCTGGCAGGCCGCACCGGCGCGGGATGCGAAGGAGCCGGTCAGGCCGCTGTTCTTCGACGCGCACGGAACCGAGAACGGCATCGAACTCCATGTGGTGGGCGAAAAGCCGCTGATCGTCGACGGTGCCCGGTTCGCACGTTTCATGGAGACGCTCAGGGACCCGGCGCAGCCCCCGGCTCCGGTCGTACTGGTCGCGTGCGAGACGGCGAAGATCCGCAGTGACGACGGCGGGAGCGTGGTGACGGACGCAGCACGTGCCATACCCGGACGTCTCTGGTACGCGCCCGATACCGAGGTCGGCCACGCCGGACCGTCGAACGACTCCAACGGCGTCACCGGCGTGCTGGGTCTGCTCGCGGACCCCGTCACACAGCGCCGCGGTGCCTGGATCGTGGCGGGAGAGTCACTCGAAACCGGCCCGGCCTTCGTCCCCGCCCCGCAGGGGGAAGCGGTGCCGCACACCGCCACCTTCTCGGACATGATCTTTGAAACCCTCAACTCCGCGCCGCAGAACAGTGCGGAGCAGGCAATGTCCGACGACCTGGCGGCGGTCGGCGGCGACGGCCAGCCATCGCCCTCCGGTCGCCCGCCCACGGGGGGCAGCTCAACGTCGGGCGCGCTCCCGACCGATAGCCGCGGGGTCGGGGACAGCGAGATCATCGACAGTTGGCGGGCTCTGTCGACGCTGCCGCGGGCGCGGCGCTCCAACGCTCTGCGACGCATCGATACGGCTGTCCAGGAGTGGGCGAACGGCGGCCGGAAGCTGCCTGGTGCCCATGACGCCAACCAGCGTCAGTTGGAGGCCATCCTCGATGCCGTGGAAGCGTGGAAGTCAGGCAAGAACGGCCCCAGCGACCGTACCGGGGCGGTCGACCGCCTCACCGCACACGTCCGGTCCGAGCGGGACGATCTGCACCAGCGCATCGCCGAGCGGGCGCACCAGGCACGGCTTCTCGACCGGTACGCCCGTATCCATCCTGATGTGAGCGACTTCGCGGGCCGACGGTTGCCGGATCGGGTCGATCCGGCGAACAACACCACGCACAACATCTTCACTGGCGACCGCACCCACCACGGCGCTTTGTCGGACGATGCGCTCGATGCTGCCGATGAGCTCTCGCGCCAGCAGCTGGCGGCCAAGCGGGATCAGGCGGCGGCTGGTGGGGTGACCGTCGACGCGGGTGTGTCCGCCCTTCGTGTAAGGGAGTTGATGGACAGCGCCCGCAACAACCTGACCCGCTCCACGCTCTACCCGGAACTCAACTCCTATCTCGACCGTGCCAACCAGGCCGAGGCACTCGACACCGGCTCCCACCTCGGGAACCTGGCGCCGGTGGTCGAGGACGTCCACGGCACGCAGGTCACCGTCCACGGGGACCCCACGGACAGCCTCCGCGACGCTCGGATCGACAACTTCCGCAAGGCCGTAATCACAGTGCAGGAGGCCGGCTTCCACGTTCCCGACGTCGAGCTGCACCTGCCCAAGTACGGCCGGTTTCTGGAGGTCCACAACGACCTGATCGCCGAGCGGAGCGGGGGCCGGCTCCAGCGCGCCGAGTACCTCGCACCCAACGCGGTGATCGCCTCGCCCGACATCGTCGGCAATCCGTTGACCAACAAGCTCGCCGACAAGCGGTACCGCTACCTCTCTACCGAGCTCGACCCCTCCGGCGTCGGCACGATGGTGCATGAGCTGGGCCACTTCCTGCACTACGCCAACGCCCGTGCGCAGTACCACGATCTGGCCTTCACACAGCTCGCCGGCCGCAGCGGGCAGGACGGCGACGCCGTACCCCATCAGGCTCTCGCCCTTGGGGTGAGCGCCTACGCCGCCGGCAACCCCCGCGAGTTCGTAGCGGAGGTCTTCACCGGGCTGGTGTACGGGAAGCCGTTCTCACCCGAGGTCATGCGGATGTACCACGGGCTCGGGGGACCCACCCCAACTCCATTGACGGACGTCAGGTCTTCTGGTTCCAGCGCCAGGGAAGGCACTTCCACAACGCCATGGACTGGCTGACGGCCGAGAGCGAGAACCAGAGTTACGAGCAGACGTGACGTGAAGTCACATTCCCTGGCAGGGGCGGGAACCGAGCCCTCCCAGCAGCAATCGAAAAGGATGAAGAGAATCAATGGCAGGGAAAGAGGGGCGACCTGTGAAGCGAGAGCGGTCCAGCGAGGAGAGTGAGTCCGGCAACGGCGGGGGTGAGGCCTCGGGCGGAACGGTTCCGGACAGTTCGCAGGGCGCGGTTCCGGGGAGCATAGGCGCCCCGTCCTCGCCTTCGTCCCGCACGGTGACGGAGGGCGGGGACCCTTCGGTCACCGGCGGCAAGGACTGCGGCGCGCGGACACCGACCTCGTCGAAGTCCGGCCCGGAGAAGGCCGGGGAACCTGCGGCCCGGACCCCGGCGGTGGTGCACGCGGCCGGGGTCTCCATCGGCAGGAGCACGTCCGAGCCCGAGGGGCAACCGGGCGGTGAGGACACGGCGGTCGCCCAGGAAGAGGCGGCACCGACGGCCGGAAAGACCGCGGTGGTGGCCACCACCGCCACCACCACTGCTGCGATCACCGCCTCCGCGGCCTCGTCGGATGTCACGGAGAGCACCACCGGGAAGACGGCCGGGGCGAGCACGTCGTCCACCGCGGCCGCCGCGGAATCGACGCCCGCGGGTGGGCCCGCCGTAGCCGAGGAGACAGCTTCCACGGAGACCGCTTCGACCGCGACGGAGCCGGCTGTCGCTGCCTCGACGGCCGGTTCCACCGCGGCGGCCGTCGAGGCCGGTCGGGCCACCGCCACGGCCGCCGTCTCCGCCGCGGCTTCGTCCAGCCCTCCCGGCGGTGCCGCGGCGGGGGAGGCCGGTGCCCCGGAGCGCCCCGGCCGGGTGTCGCGCCCGATGGTGGTCGCGGCCGCCTTCGCCGGTGCGCTGCTCCTCGCGACCCCGTTCGTCGTGGCGGGCGCCCAGAAGGACGAGGCCAAGCCCGAGAGCCGCGAAGCAGCGGCGGCATGGAAGGGAGACGGCCGGGCCGGTGGTTACGTACCGGGCACCGACCCCGACAGCCCCGAGGACAAACCGGCCGCCGGTGGCGACAAGCCGGGTGTTGCCCCGGCCCGGGGTGACAAGGGCCCCGTCGGTGACGTACGCGCGGACACGGGGGGAGGGCGGAAGCCCGCGGACGGGTCGGCCGAGGCAGAGACCAAGGGCAGCAAGGGCAGCACCCCGGGCACGGCCGACAAGACGGAGAAGAGCGGTTCCGGCGACAAGGCCCCCGTCGGCACGGGCTCGGACACTCCCACCAAGGCCCCCTCGGCCGGTTCGACGCCCAAGTCGGCACCCGCCGTGGTGTACAGCGGCGTGTCCGGGCCGGAGTGCCCCACCCAGCGCTTCCAGAAGTCGGGTTACTACAGCGACGGCAAGGAGGGCTGGGCCACCCACAGCGGCGGCTTCGGCGGTTACGGCTGCGCGGGGAAGTACCTTTCCATGCCCATGTCCGGCAGTTCCTCCAAGGACTCGGGCGGATCGGCGACCTGGCTGTTCGATCTGCCCGCCACCGCCAGGAAGTGCAGTATCTCCGTCCACGTGCCAGGGAGTTCCGACATCGCGCGGGTCGGTGGCGACCCGAGCTACTACACCGTGTACGACCGGTTCCTGCCCAGGACCAGCAACCTGGTCGGCTCCTACTACGTCCGCCAGCAGGAGCGTCGCGGCACCTGGTACAACGTGCCGGGCACCTTCTCCGTCGACGCCAAGAAGCTCTCCGTGCAACTGCACGACCGGGGCGAGGACAACAACTACGAGCACCACGCGATATCCGCGCTGAAGGTCACCTGCACGGACTGAGAGAAAGCGTTTCGTCCCGCTGTTTCATCGTGTGACGCATGTGTGGTGGTGATTCATGTGCGCCGCGCCAGGTGGTGGTGGATTCGCCGGTGAGGTGGCGGGACGTGAGGTGGATCACGGCTTCGGAGCGGTGGGGGGCTTCGTGGTCGCGGGCCGGGCGGCGGTGGAGTCCTGGGCATTCGCCGCAGTGACCAGCGGCTCACTTCAGGGCGCTCTTCGCCTGCCAGTCGGGCCATGTCGCGTTCCATGCCCCGTACCCATTGCCCTCCGCGACCGTGCCCTTGGCGTCCGCGCCGGTGATCTCGAACGGGTCGCCGACCCGCACCTGCTGGTACAGCGCAGCGGCATTGGCGTCGCTCATCCCGACACAGCCCGAACTGTGGTTGGCCACCCCGAAGTAGGCGATGGAGGTGGACCCGCTCGGCACGGCCGTCGCCGAACGGCTCCGGGCCCGCTGCTGGCGCCGCTGCGGCGGCGACGGGGGAGAGGACGCCGACGCACAGCCGCGCTATGTCTTCCAGGTGCCGCTCGCCGGACGGACCACCGACGAACTGTGGTCGGGACTCAATCAGGAGTGGCGCCGCAATGTACGCAAGGCCCGGAAGGCCGGGGTGCGGATCGTCATCGGCGGCGCGGCCGAACTGCCCGAGTTCCACCGCCTGCTGCGGATCACCGAGGAGCGCGACGGCTTCCGGCTCGGCCGCTCCCTCGCGTACTACCAGCAGCAGTACGCCGTACTCAACGCCGAACACCCCGGCCGGATGAAGCTCTATCTGGCCGTCCACCAGGGCGAGATCCTGGCCGCCCACACCATGATCAGCACCGGCTGGCGGGTCTGGTACCAGACCGGCGCCTCCGCCGACCACCGGCGCGAGGTCCGTCCCAGCAACGCGCTGCAGTGGAAGATGATGCTCGACGCCCATGGGCTCGGTGCCGATGTGCACGACATGCGCGGGGTACGCTCCACCCTTGACCCCGACGACCGCCCCTTCGGGCTGCTCCGTTGGAAGCTCGGCACCGGAGGCCAGGTCGTCGAGACCCTCGACGAGTGGGAGACATCGGTGGGCGGAGCCGCCAACAACACCTTGTACCGGGCGTTCCAGGCGTACCTGGCGCGCCGATGACGGCCACCGAGACGGCCCCTGCGAAGGCCGCAGAGCGCAAGTCCGGCTCGGTGCTGCGCAGCGGTGCCGTCATGGCGTCCGGCTCCATCGTCTCCCGGGCAACCGGCTTCATACGCTCGGCGGTCGTCGTCGCCGCGCTCGGCACCGGACTCCAGGCGGACGGGTACACCGTCGCCAACACCGTGCCCAACATCCTCTACACACTGCTCATCGGCGGCGCGCTCAACGCCGTCTTCGTCCCGGAACTGGTGCGGGCCGCCAGGAACCATGCCGACGGCGGTGCCGCGTACACCGACCGGCTGCTCACCGTCTGCACGATCGGGCTCCTCGCCCTCACCGCGCTCACGGTCGTCGGCGCCCCATGGATCGTCTCGGTCTACGCCCCCGACTACCACGGCGAGCAGGCCGATCTCACCATCGCCCTGGCCCGCTACTGCCTGCCGCAGATCCTCTTCTACGGACTGTTCACCCTCCTCGGTCAAGTGCTCAACTCCCGCGACCGGTTCGGCGCGATGATGTGGACCCCGGTCCTCAACAACGTGGTGACCATTGCCGTGTTCGGGATCTATCTGACCGTCGCGGCAGGTTCCGACGGTACGTTGACCGCGGCGCAGGCCCAGTGGCTCGGCTGGGGGACGACCGCCGGGATCGCGGTGCAGACGCTCGCCCTGGTGCCCGCGCTGCGCGCCGCGAAGTTCCGCTGGCGACCGCGGTTCGACTGGCGGGGCAGTGGACTCACCCGGCCGCTGCGCGCGGCCGGCTGGCTCGTCATGCTCGTGCTGACCAACCAGATCGCCTACTGGGTGGTCACCCGGCTCTCCACCGCCACCGGTCAGCACGCCGCGGAACAGCATGTGTCGGGCGGCGTCGGCTACACCGCGTACAGCTACGCCTTTCAGCTGTGGGTGGTGCCGCACGGCATCGTGACCGTCTCGCTCGTCACCGCATTGATGCCCCGGATGAGCCGGGCGGCGGCCGACAACGACCTGACGGGTGTCCGGCGCGATGTCTCGTACGCCCTGCGCACCTCGGCCGCGGTCGTGGTCCCCGCGGTGGCCCTGCTGTTCGCGCTGGCACCGTGGGTGATGGGCGCCGTGTACGGATACGGGCGCACCGGCGACGCGGACATTGCCGTGATGGCGGGGATGATGATGGCGTTCGCACCGGGGCTGATCGCCTACTCCGGGCAGTACGTGCTCTCCCGCGCGTTCTACGCGATGAGCGACACCCGCACCCCGTTCCTCCTCAATCTGGTGATCGCGGCGCTCAACGCCGGGCTCTCGATCGCCGCGTATCTGCTGCTGCCGGTCCGCTGGGCCGTGACCGGGATGGCCGGGGCGTACTCGGTGGCGCTGTTCGCGGGCTTCGGAGTCACCGCGTTTGTGCTGCACCGCAGGGTTTCCGGCAGCGATGCGGCCCGGCCCTCACTGATGCGTTCGCCCGGGCTGTGGGCGCAGCTCCGGCTGGTGGTGGCGTGTGTGCCCGCCGGGCTGCTGGGATATCTGGCCGCTCGCGCCTGCGAGGGGTCCGGGGACTTCGCCGCCGTGGGGGCGGGCGCTGTCGTACTCCTGCTCACGGTGGCGCTGCTGGCACGGCCGCTGCGGCTGCGGGAGATCAGTGCCGCGATCGCGGCGGGCCGGGGGCGGCTGCGGCGGGCGTGAGCCCCCCGGCGAACATTCCGGTCACCGGTTCGAATCCATTCCTTGATCGCTGGGATACTGCTGCCATGCCTCGCGTGTTGCTGATCGAAGACGACCGTTCCTAAACAGTGTCCGGGAGTGAGTCTTGTGCCCACGTCCCGGAACTGCGCGCGTCCCGAACGGTTTTGGATGCGCTGGTCCCCCGCGTTCTCGTTGTCCCTGTCCGGCGACGCGCATCGTGTGCACGCTCCGTGACGGGGTGGCGGGTTTCCTCACGCCCTCGGTCACCATGATCGGCCTGGATGGTCCGATGCCCAGCACCATCACTCTGGCGATGCTGGGGCGGTGCCGTCCGTCGCCGGATCGGGTGCCCGAGGGCGCGCCTGCCAATGGCCACCGAGGCGGCGTCATGGCGAGTCATGCTGCGAGTTTTGCTGATCAGGGGCTTGCGCCAGTGCTGGTCGCCCCACATCGAGGTGTATGCCGGGTCGACGGCGACGATGGCGATGCCGTGTTCGGCGGCCATGGAGACGATGCGGGCCTTGACCTTGCCGGTGGGCATACCGGAGATGAGCTGCCGGAACCGCTTCTTGCGGCCGTGTTTCTCGCGGGTCTTCTCGGCGGCGAAGTCCAGGTTCTCGATGCCGATCGCCTGCGCGCCGGTCTGTTTGGTCCAGTGCAGGAGGCGGGTGAGGGCGTGCCGGATCTGGGCGTCGCGGTGGTCGGCGGTGCCGGACAGGTCGTAGGGGAAGCGGCGCGGGTCGCCGACCGGGTTGCCGTGCTGGTCGAGGCGGTAGGCGGCGAAGTGGTCGGCGTTCGTGTCGACGCCGACCATGCCCCGGGCCCGGGCCGTCTCCAGCGAGATCGTCTGGACGACGGGCCTGGTCCACGACGCGGTGAGGTACCAGCGGCTCCGCTCGACGTGATAGTGGATGCGGTAGGCGACGGCACGGTTGGTCTCGGTGCGGTCGCGCCACTCGTCCCCACGGTGCGCGAACGCGACCTTGGAGGCGAGAACGTACCGGCCGTGCTTGCTGTTGGCCAGGTGGGCGAGCGGAGCGGGCAACTTGATCGACACTTCGCCGTCAGGGCAGACGCGGATCGTCTCGTTCCCGAAGCGTTTTCCCGACTCGCCGTCTGCGGCGAGGAACCAGCGCTCAGCCTCCCAACGCTGACGCCACTCGCCCTCGGTGAGCTGTGCGGCCTGAAGGTTGTGCCGGTTGTTGAGCAGCCGCCGGCCACCGCGAACGACACGGACGCGTCCGGTCTTCCAGTCGTCGCGGGCCACGTCGAGGCGGTGTTCCAGGGTGTGCAGGCGGCGGGACTTGTGGAACCACTCGGCCTTGGACCGGTACCCGCCCGGCGCCCGCTTGCTGCCTTTCTCTCCGATCGGGAGGGACAGGCGGTGTCGCAGCGTGCGAATACCGGCCTCAAGGTTCTGGACATGGGCGAGCAGGCAGCGTCGGGCCAGGCCGTACTGGTCGTGCGTGGCCTTCGTGATCGCACCCGCGATACGCGACGACGACTGCTCGGTCAGGTCACGCTTGCGGGATGCCCACGCACTGTTGTCGTGCTTGTGCCCGGCTTCGCAACGGGCCTTGAGATCGAGAGAGGCCAGACGGCCCTGGTGCTCGCCGACCAGACGCGACACCTTCTCGTCCTTCGGGGTGAGGTGCTTGAGGCGGTCGCGTAACGCCACACCGGACGGGCCGACAGCAACGAACGGCGGGGCGATGGTACGGAGCCGCTCCTTCTTGTCAGTCATCGGCAGCCGCCGCTTCCAGTGCCTTCCTGGCACGGTTCTTCGCACTGCGGCGGCCGTACAGGCGGGCACAGAACGAGGTCAGAACCTCCACCATGTCACGCACCAGGTCGTCTTCGACCTCGCCGTCATCCAGCACAACGAGTCGACGGCCGGTTGCGGCCAGAGCGGCCTCGACAAGTTCGACGTTCATGCGGCCCAACCGGTCTTTGTGCTCCACCACTACGGCGGTCACCGCCGGGTCGGCCAGCAGGCGACGAGCCTTGGCACGGGTGCCGTTCATGCCCGAAGCGATCTCGGATTCGACGCGCACGACCTTGTGCCCGGCCTTCGCGGCCCATGCCGACAAGCGTGCGGTCTGCCGCTCCAGGTCGGCCTTCTGGTCGTGGGAGGAGACACGGGCGTACAGACCCACACCACCGATCACGGACGGTGAGGTGTTCGCGTCGATGTTCACCAGGATCGTGCGCGGCCCCACTCGCTCCGCAGGGACCGGCAGCGTGCCCTCACGAAACCAGCGGTACGCAGTACGCGGGGCGACCCCTGCGCGCGAGCCCATTCCGTCAGGTTCATACACAAGACCATACGACACTCGTGACACCTGAAGAACACTCATGGACACTTATTCGAGAGCAGTTCCTGATGACCCCTCCGTACGGGAAGGGGGCGAGCTGGGGCTGCGGCGGCGCGGCCATGAGCTGCGGGCCGTCGAAACAGGTGAGGAGGGCCTCGCTACGCTGGGCGAGTTCCGGCCCGATCTGGTGCTCCTCGATCTGATGCTCCCCGGAATGAACGGGGTGCAGGTCTGCCGCCTGATACGGGAGACCAGCCAGCTGCCGGTCATCATGCTCACGGCGCGCGGTGACGACTTCGACGTGGTCGTCGGGCTGGAGGCCGGCGCCGACGACTGCATCGTCAAGCCCGCCCGCACGAAGTGATAGAGGCCAGGATCCGCGCCGTACTGCGCAGGCTCGCCGAGAACGTACGGCTGCACGGCGGCACCGTGCACGCCGCCAACGGGCCCGCGGGCGGCGCGGTCCTGACTGTGGGCCTACCGCTGGAGGGGCAGTGATACGCGTACGCCCGCTCGGCGTCCTGCTGTCCCTCGTGCTGCTGGGAACCGGGTGCGGGATACGGGCGACGGACGTCGTCGAGGTCGGCGATCCGGCGACCGTGGAGGTGCCCCCGGGAAACCGACAGCGCGCCTTGCTCTACTTCGTGTCCTCGTCGTCCGCGAACCGGCTGATGCCCGTCATGCGGCCGATCGAAATGGTGGCGGAAGCAGAATCCTCGGGCGCGGGGCCCGTATGGCTTGGCTCCGACAAGGCGGTCGCCATACTCTTCGACGGGCCCACCCAGGCCGAGGCCGAGGCGGGACTCCATACCGAACTTCCGCACATCCAACCCGTATTGAGCCTGACTCGGGGGCCGGACGGTGTGGTGGTCCGGGTGAACACCGCCGTCACGGAACTTTCCGAGGTCGCCCGGCAGCAGCTGATCTGCACGGCCGCGCAGGCCCGCATCACGGACCGGAGAGCGGCGGTGAAGGTGATCGGAACCGACGGTGTCATCGGGCCGACCCACTGCTCCGTCTGACCGGCAACCGGACTCGGGTTCACGAGGGTCCTGACGAGTGGGGCAAAGCGGCGTTACCCTGCGGCGGACAATCCTTCACTGGAGGTGCGCATGCGACGTTCTGTCGCGCGGAATGTGTCGTTGCCGGTTGTTCTCGCCGCTCTGGTCACGGTCGGGGCAGCGGCCCCGTCCTCGTCCGCACCACCGACCGCACCACCCCCCAAGTCGCCTGTAGCGGTGGGGTACGGAGGGGCGGTCGCCAGCGTCGACGCGGATGCCTCGGCCGCCGGTATCGAGGTGCTCCGCAAGGGCGGTAACGCCGTGGACGCCGCGGTGGCTACCGCGGCCGCGCTCGGTGTGACCGAGCCCTACTCGGCAGGTCTCGGTGGTGGCGGCTACTTCGTCTACTACGACGCCAAGAAGCGCACCGTGGAGACGATCGACGGCCGGGAGACCGCACCGCGCAGCGCGGACTCCTCGCTGTTCCTGGAGAACGGCAAGCCGCTCGCTTTCGACGAGGCCGTCACCAGCGGACTGGGCGTGGGCACCCCCGGCACCCCGGCCACCTGGGACGCCGCGCTCGACACCTGGGGCAGCAAGTCGCTGCGGCAGGTCTTGAAGCCAGCCGAGCGGCTGGCCAGGGACGGCTTCGTCGTCGACGGCACGTTCCGCTCGCAGACCGAGGGCAATCAGGCCAGGTTCGCCGACTTCCCGGCGAGCAGGCAGCTCTTCCTGCCGGGTTGTCAACTGCCGGTGGTCGGGTCGGTCTTCAAGAACCCCGATCTGGCGCGTACGTACCAACAGGTGGGCCGCGAGGGTATCGGCGAGCTGTACCGGGGTGAGCTGGCCGACGACGTCGTACGGACCGTGCGCAACCCGCCGGTGGACCCGAAGTCCACCCGGGTCGTGCGTCCCGGCGACCTCACCGCGAAGGACCTGCGGTCCTACCGGGCGCTGCGGCAGGCTCCGACGAAGGTCGGCTACCGCGGCCTCGACGTGTACGGCATGGCACCCTCCTCGTCCGGCGGTACGAGCGTCGGCGAGGCGCTCAACATCCTTGAGTCCACGGATCTTTCGGAGGCGAGCGAGGCGCAGTATCTGCACCGCTACATCGAGGCGAGCCGGATCGCGTTCGCGGACCGCGGACGTTGGGTCGGTGACCCGGCATTCGAGGACGTACCGACGCGGGGGCTGCTCAGCCAGCGGTTCGCCGACTCGCGGGAGTGCCTGATCAAGGACGACTCGGTGCTGACCAGCCCGCTCGCGCCGGGGGATCCCACCCACCTGGCCGACTGCAAGGCCGGTGGAACGGCCGCCCCGACGACGTACGAGGGGGAGAACACCACCCATCTGACGACGGCCGACAAATGGGGCAATGTCGTCGCGTACACCCTGACGATCGAGCAGACGGGCGGCAGCGGCATCACGGTGCCGGGGCGTGGCTATCTGCTCAACAACGAGCTGACGGACTTCTCGTTCGCGCCCGCCAACCCGGCGGTCCACGACCCGAATCTGCCGGGTCCGGGCAAGCGTCCGCGTTCGTCCATCTCGCCGACGATCGTGCTGAAGCACGGTGAGCCGGTGCTGGCCCTGGGTTCGCCGGGTGGTGCCACGATCATCACGACCGTGCTGCAGTCGCTGATCGGCAAGGTCGACCGGGGGCTGCCGCTGGTCGACGCCATCGCGGCGCCGCGCGCCAGCCAGCGCAACTCGGCGACGACGGAGCTCGAACCGGGGCTGTGGAACAGCCCGGTGCGGGCGGAACTGGAGTCGCTGGGACATGTCTTCAAGCTGAACCCGGAGATCGGGGCGGCGACAGGTGTGCAGCGCCTGCCGGACGGACGGTGGCTGGCGGCCGCGGAGAAGGTACGCCGGGGCGGGGGCTCGGCCATGGTCGTGAAGCCGAGCGGAAGGCTGTGACGGTACGTCAATAAATTGGCCCACGAGGCTGGTTCGTCGCCAATATTTGCGAGGGAAAAGCCCCGTGGCGCTGACGGGGACGTGACCTTGGGTCCATCTTGGCCGCGTCGGTAAGGAGAGTTTCCTGATGGAAGGGCTCTCGCCACTGTGCGTAGTCGAACGCTCGCCCTCACCGCCACCTCCGGCGCCGACCTGCTCACGGCCGCCACGCTGGCGCCGGTCGCCGAGGCCCGTCCGGCCTCGCACGCCGCTCAGAGCGCGGTCAGGATGCGCGGACCGTCGTCCGTGATCGCCACCGTGTGCTCGGCGTGTGCCGCCCGACTGCCGTCGGACGTACGCAGCGTCCAGCCGTCCAGGTCCGGACGGAACGCGTCCTTGCCGCTGCCGATCAGCATCGGCTCGATCGCCAGCACCATCCCGTGACGCAACGGCATGCCGCGACCCGGTCGTCCCTCATTGGGGACGGCCGGGTCCTCGTGCATCGACCGGCCCACGCCATGGCCGCCGAACCCCTCCGGAATGCCGTAACCGGCACTGCGGCACACCGTGCCGATCGCATGCGCGATGTCACCGATCCGGTTGCCGACGACGGCCGCGGCGATTCCCGCCTCCAGTGCCGCGAACGCCGTGTCGATCAGCCGGGTGTCCGCAGGCCGGGCGCGCCCGACGGTGAAACTGATCGCCGAGTCGCCCACCCAGCCGTCGAGGGTCGCGCCCGCGTCAATGCTCACCAGGTCGCCGTCGCGCAGCCGCTTGTCGGTCGGGATGCCGTGCACGATCGCGTCGTTGACCGACGCGCAGATCACGGCGGGGAACGGGGTGGGGGCGAAATGCGGCCGGTAGTTCAGGAACGGCGACCCCGCGCCCGCCTCGCGGAGGACCCCACGGGCCACCTCATCGAGTTCGCGCAATGAAACGCCGACCGCCGCCGCTTCCCGTACGTCCGTCAGCAACTGCGCCACGACCCGGCCGGTCTCGCGCATCGCTTCGATGGAGGTGTCTGTCTTGAGCTGCACCATGCCAATTACTATACCGGTCCCGGCGGTATTAGAATGACGCCATGGTGCGAACACCCCTGACCCCGGAAGAGCGCCGCCGCGGCGAACGCCTCGGAGCACTGCTCCGCGAGGCGCGCGGCGGGCGCAGCATGGTCGAGATCGCGGCGAGCGCGGGAATCTCCGCCGAGACGCTGCGCAAGATCGAGACGGGCCGCGCTCCGACCCCCGCCTTCTTCACCGTCGCGGCGCTGGCCGGGGCGCTCGGACTCTCGATGGACGAACTGCTCACGCGGTGCGCGCCGGAGCCGGAGGTGGTGCCGCTGGCCGGGTAGGCCTGCCCAGTCGCGTTCGGCCCCGTCGGCCGTGTCCGGCCCCGTCCGGCCGTGTCCGACCGTGTCCGGCCGTGTCCGGCTGTGTCCGGGTCTGCCCGGCCCGATCCGCTGGACGGGGCCTGCCCGGAGCCAGCTCTCGTACGGCATCTGCTGCAACGGACGGTAGGACGGGACGCCTTGGTTACTGCAGAGGCACTGGGCCGGCTTCGGGGGATGAGAGAGCTGCTGCCCGCCGAAATATTCACCGACCCCGGCTGCCCGGCACATCGGCTCCGTGGCCGTGCTCAACGTCGTTGAGCTGCGTCTCCACATCCTTCCCCGGCGGCGGGTAGAACCGTCGGGCCCAGCGCCGGAACGGGCCGATCGGCCCGTCACCGGGGGCGAGCCGCGGCGGCTGCTGGTACTGCTTGTGATGCCAGATCGGGAAGTCGGCGGCGGTGAATTCGCAACTGGAGCGGAAGACGGCGCGGTCCAGCAGCCGGGCTGCGGTGCGGCTCACCACCCGTGCGAGCGGGGCCGGCAGCCGGGCCGGTTCCGCGAAGGCGATGCGGTTTCTCTGCCGGAACTGCATCCGGTTGGGCGCGATCGCCGTCGGCATCACCATTGTGCACATCCGCAGCCCGAGCCGAGGCGTGTGCACATCGGCGTGCAGACACCCCAGACCGTAACCGTCCACGTCCACATCGACGATGAAGCTTCCCAGCAGCGGCGCCGACTCGTGGGCCCGCATGGACACGTGGAACATGGCATCGTCGTAGACGACTGGCCCCCCGATCTCGGCCTTGGCCCAGCCGTGCAGGGTGGCGAAATGCCCGAGGTCCACCGAGTTCTCGATGACTTCCTGGACATTGCCGGCCAGCTCCCAGGCGGCGTGACGGGCAGGCCGGTGGCCGATCTCGTGCCACTCGGGGATGAACCAGTCCGGTGCCCGGCCGTCGTGGTGCCGCCAGACGAAGACGGCGCCATTGACCTCGTGCACCGGCAGCTGCGCCAACGGCGACTTCGGCGGCTTCGTGTCGTATCCCGTCCGCACGCACATGCCGTCGGGGCCGAACGCGAAGAAGTGGAAGGGACATACGAGATCGTCTCCCTCGACCTTCGCCAGACCGAGATGGGCGCCGAGGTGCGGGCAGTACGGACGGACGGCGCGGACCGCCCCCGTACCGAGCCGGTACAGCACCACGTCCTGCCCCGCCAACGGCCGGGTGAGCACAGTGCCCGGCCGCAGCTCGTCGGAGAAGGCCAGTGCGGACCAGCCGCTCGGATACGGCAAGGCGAGAGCCCCTGCAGCATCGGCCGGCGTCGGCCCCTCGCTGATGGCGCGCCCGTACTCGCGTGACAGTCCCACGACTTCCCCTCTCAGGATCGGCCGCCTGGAGACTGCCCAGTTTGTTCCCGTATCCTCCCTGCACGCCGCATATCACCCGAATGGGAAGGCACGTGGGAGGCGTTGACGGCATACGCGAGCGCACGGTCGATGACGTCGGCGAACGACAAGTGGACGGGCAGCTCGGCATTGCGGACGCCTCGTGCGCGAAGCGGTACCCGGAGTGGCGCTCTACGGTGTACGAGCACGCCCAGGAGATCCAGAAGCGGTTCACGTACCGGGACTTCAACGACTACGGCGGCCGAGCGGCGATTGTACGAGGCGGTGGCGCGGGCCGCGCACCGGGCCGATCCAGCGCTCGCGCCACGCCGTGGACCCGGACACCGCGAGACGGCTCACCCAGGCTCATCTACGAGAGCCAAAACAATTCGGACGGCGATGTCGAGAACCTGTGACTGGCTCCGTCCCCGCAATGAACACGACCAGAATGGGTCGCACCAGCACTGAGGAGAAACACGATGGCCAAGTACTTGCTGCTCAAGCACTACCGCGGCGCCCCGGCTTCGGTCAACGACGTGCCCATGGACCAGTGGACGCCGGAGGAGATCTCGGCCCACGTGCAGTACATGCACGACTTCGCCGCCCGGCTCGAAGGGACCGGCGAGTTCGTCGACGGCCAGGCGCTCGCCCCCGAGGGGACGTTCGTCCGGTACGACGGCGAGGGTCGCCCGCCGGTCACCGACGGCCCATTCGTCGAGACCAAGGACCTCATCGCCGGCTGGATGGTGATCGACGTCGACAGTTACGAGCGCGCCATCGAGCTGGCCGGGGACCTGTCGGCCGCCCCTGGGGCGGGCGGGGAGCCGATCCACGAGTGGCTCGAGGTGCGCCCGTTCCTGGCCGCGCCGCCCACCATCACGGAGTGACCTCTGAGATGAACGAGGTCCTGCTCCGGAGCCTCACGCCGAGCGTGCTCGGGATCCTCGTCCGCCGCGGAGCCGACTTCGCGGCGGCCGAGGACGCCGTGCAGGACGCGCTGGTCGAGGCGGTCCGCGTCTGGCCGACCGATTCTTCCCCAAGCTCTTCGAGCAGGGGATACCCCATTCGGGACCCGAAAGGCTGGCTGGTCACCGTGGCCTGGCGCCGGTTCCTCGACGCGACCCGGGCGGACGCCGCCCGCCGTCGGCGTGAGGACCTCGTCGCCGAGGAGCCGGCGCCCGGGCCCGCACCCGCGGTGGACGAAACGCTCCAGCTCTACTTCCTGTGCGCTCACCCGTCGCTGACGCCGTCGTCCGCGGTCGCGCTCACTCTGCGCGCCGTCGGCGGGCTGACCACCCGCCAGATCGCCCAGGCCTACCTGGTGCCCGAGGCGACCATGGCGCAGCGCATCAGCCGGGCCAAGCGCACCGTCTCCGGCGTGCGGTTCGACCAGCCCGGCGACGTCGCCACCGTGCTGCGCGTCCTCTACCTGGTCTTCAACGAGGGCTACTCCGGCGACGTCGACCTCGCCGCCGAGTCCATCCGGCTCACCCGGCAGCTCGCGGCCGCGATCGACCACCCCGAGGCGGCGGGGCTGCTCGCCCTCATGCTGCTCCACCACGCCCGGCGCGCCGCCCGGACCGCGCCCGACGGCAGCCTGGTGCCGCTCACCGAGCAGGACCGCGGCCGGTGGAACACCGAGTCGATCGCCGAGGGCATCGAGATCCTGCAGGCGGCCCTCGCCCGCGACCGGCTGGGCGAGTTCCAGGCCCAGGCCGCCATCGCGGCACTCCACGCCGACGCGCCCACCGCCGAGGAGACCGACTGGGTGCAGATCGTCGAGTGGTACGACGAGCTCGCGCGCCTGACCGACAGCCCGGTCGTCCGGCTCAACCGCGCAGTGGCCGTCGGCGAGGCCGACGGACCGCGCGCCGGGCTGGCGGCGCTCGTAACGCTGGACGACACACTGCCCCGCCACGCCGCGGTGGCGGCGTACCTCCACGAACGCGACGGCGACCTGGCGACGGCAGCACGGCTGTACGCCGAGGCGGCCCAGAAGGCACCCAACCTCGCCGAGCGCGACCACCTGACGCGCCAGGCCGCCCGGCTCAACGCCCGCAGGTGTCGCTGACGGGGCGCGCTCGGACGCGGTAGCCGAGGGCGTCCGCGACAACGGGAGCGGGCAGTTCAAGGAGCTGCTGCCGGAAAGCGGCGTCGCGGGCGGCTGCGGCCGGGACTTCTATCTCGTGGAGGAGCGCGGTCAGGCGGTCAGGGCGGAAGGGCTGGCCCGCCCGGCGCCCGGGGAAGAGCCAGTGACGCGCCGGGCTGGGCGCGGTGTTCATGTTGTCGCGGCTCTCGAACGCTCGCGATGCGTTTGTCGCTGGTGGCCGGTCCACTGCGTCTCCTCGACGGGGACTTCCCCGACCGGGCGTTCATGCAGGGGGTCGCCGAGCACAACGCGAAGAAGGCGCTGGCGCTCCTGCCGTTGGTGGAGCCCTGGGATGCGCAGGGCCGCGCGGAGCACTCCTCTACCTCCATGCTAGGGCGGCCACTTCCCATCGTGGAAGGTGGAGTGGGAAGTGGATGGGTCTGTGGACCGCACGGGTGTGAAACATGATCGACTCCGTCGGTTCGCGGCGATGGTCTTGCCCCGCTGTGTGACGGGGCTTACGTTCTCCTCTACACACGTGTCTACGGGCGTAGAAATGCGTAGAGGCTCTCTGACGCCGCGTCGAAGGAGCAGCTCATGTCCCAAGTCGTACGCGCCGCACTCGTCCAGGCGACCTGGACCGGCGACACCGAATCCATGATCGCCAAGCATGAGGAGCATGCGCGCGAGGCCGCCCGCCGGGGCGCGGAGATCATCGGCTTCCAGGAGGTGTTCAACGCTCCGTACTTCTGCCAGGTGCAGGAACCCGAGCACTACCGCTGGGCCGAGGCCGTCCCGGACGGGCCGACCGTCCGGCGGATGCAGGAACTCGCCCGCGAGACCGGCATGGTGATCGTCGTCCCGGTCTTCGAGATCGAGCAGTCCGGCTTCTACTACAACACCGCCGCCGTGATCGACGCCGACGGCGCCTATCTCGGCAAGTACCGCAAGCACCACATCCCGCAGGTCAAGGGGTTCTGGGAGAAGTACTACTTCAAGCCCGGCAACGTCGGCTGGCCGGTCTTCGACACCGCCGTCGGCAAGGTCGGCGTCTATATCTGCTACGACCGGCACTTCCCGGAGGGATGGCGTCAACTCGGGCTCAATGGAGCCCAGTTGGTGTACAACCCGTCCGCCACCTCGCGCGGTCTCTCCAGCTATCTCTGGCAACTGGAACAGCCCGCGTCCGCCGTCGCCAACGAGTACTTCGTCGCCGCGATCAACCGTGTCGGCCAGGAGGAGTACGGCGACAACGACTTCTACGGAACCAGCTACTTCGTCGACCCGCGCGGCCAGTTCGTCGGCGAGGTCGCCAGCGACAAGGAGGAGGAACTCGTCGTCCGGGACCTCGACTTCGGCCTCATCGACGAAGTCCGCCAGCAGTGGGCGTTCTACCGGGACCGCCGCCCCGACGCATACGAAGGCCTGGTGGAGCCGTGAGCAGCCTGCACCATCGTCATCTCGCCGTCAGCCCCGACTGGCTGACTCTCTATTACAAGAACCCGCTGGAGATCACCCACGGCGAGGGCCGCCATGTGTGGGACGCCGAGGGCAGGCGCTACCTCGACTTCTTCGGCGGCATTCTCACCACGATGACCGCCCATGCCCTGCCCGAGGTGACCAAGGCGGTCAGTGAGCAGGCCGGGCGGATCATCCACTCCTCCACGCTCTACCTGAACCGGCCGATGGTCGAGCTGGCCGAACGCATCGCCACGCTCTCCGGTATCCCGGACGCCCGGGTCTTCTTCACCACCTCCGGAACCGAGGCCAACGACACGGCGCTGCTGCTCGCCACCACGTACCGCAGGTCGAACCAGATCCTCGCGATGCGCAACAGCTACCACGGCAGATCCTTCTCCGCGGTCGCCATCACCGGCAACATCGCCTGGACGCCCACGAGTCTGTCGCCGCTGCAGACGCTGTACGTGCACGGCGGCGTCCGCACCCGGGGGCCGTTCGCGCACCTCAGCGACGCTGAGTTCATCGCGGCGTGCGTCGCCGATCTGGAGGACCTGCTCGGCCAAACCCGCGCGCCCGCCGCCCTGATCGCCGAACCCATCCAGGGCGTCGGCGGGTTCACCTCGCCGCCCGACGGTCTGTACGCGGCTTTCCGCCGGGTCCTCGACCGCCACGGCATCCTGTGGATCTCCGACGAGGTGCAGACCGGCTGGGGCCGTTCCGGCGAACACTTCTGGGGCTGGCAGGCGCATGGTGAGAGCGGGCCGCCGGACATCCTCACCTTCGCCAAGGGCATCGGTAACGGCATGTCGATCGGCGGTCTCGTGGCCCGCGCCGACGTCATGAACTGCCTTGATGCCAACTCCATTTCGACGTTCGGCGGCTCCCCGGTCACCATGGCGGCCGGACTTGCCAACCTTTCGTACCTGCTCGAACACGATCTGCAGGGCAACGCCCGGCGCGTCGGTGGACTGCTGATCGAGCGGCTGCGCGCGATCGGCGCGGCTTCGGAGTGTGTGCGGGAGGTACGCGGACGGGGTCTGATGATCGGCATCGAGCTGGTGAAGCCCGGCACCGACGAAGCGAACCCGCAGGCAGCCGCCGCCGTACTCGAAGCGGCCCGGGAGGGCGGCCTGCTCGTCGGTAAGGGCGGCGGTCACAACACCAGCGTGCTGCGGATCGCACCGCCGCTCTCGCTGACCATCCCGGAAGCGGAGAAGGGCGCGGAGATCCTGGCCGAGGCCCTGCGAGCGGTGAACTGAGAAGCTATGAATGAGCGACGGGGGTGTGGGCGGCGGCCGGTGCGCGGCTTAGCAGCTTGGCCGCCATCACACCCTCGTGCCGCCAGATGCGGCCGGCGCGGCGCCGTGTGTCGTGCGCGTCACGACCGCGGTGGCATCGAAGCGGAGACCCCAAATCCCGTAGACCTCCGTTCGGGGCACATCGTCGGCAGAACGGGTGCGTGCAGGGCCTGGGCGGGTATCCGCAGCGGTGAGCGACGGGGTGCGAACCCGCCCCTCCTGGCGCACCGACGACAAAGGTGGCACGTGATGAACGACCGACCGAGGTCCAGCACGGCTCAGCACGAACGTACCCGCAGCACCGACCTGGCCATGCTGGGCATCTACCTCAACGACCATCTGATGGGCGCCACCGCGGGAGTGGAGCGGGTCCGCCATCTGGTACGCACGGTCCGCGGTTCGGCGCTCGCCGGGGCACTCGGCCCCGTCGCCGCCGAGATCGCCCAGGACCGGATGAGTCTGCTCGGCATCATGCAGGACCTGGGCATCCCGGTGCGGCGCTACAAGGTCTGCGCGGGCTGGACGGCCGAGAAATTGGCGCGTCTGAAGAGCAACGGTCGCTTCGCGCGGCGCTCTCCGCTGAGCACCTTCCTGGAATTGGAGATGCTACGGCTGGGGGTGGAAGGAAAGACGGCTGTATGGCAGACCCTCCGTCGGCTTGCCGCTACCGAGAAGCGCCTGGATCCGCGATTGCTCGACGACCTTCTCGAACGGGCCCGGCGACAGCAGGGCGTCGTGGAGGAGTGGCGCGCCCGACAGGCCGGTTCGGCCTTTGAGAGAGGCTGACGCGCACCCCTTCCCGTAAGCCGGAAACCCCGTAACGGACCGGTCGCGTTCAGTGAGCGTCTACGGCGAGCGCTGCATCGATCTCTTGGAGGAACGGCTCCAGATCACCCGGATTGCGCGAGGTGATAAGGGTCCAGCCATGGGAGTCATCCTTGATGACCGGCTCGTCGGCCCATTCACCACCGGCATTGCCGATGTCTGTCCTCAACGAGGGATAGGAGGTGAGCCTCTTACCTTCGATGACACCCGCCTCGATCAAGGCCCAGGGGCCGTGGCAGATGGCCGCTACGGGGCGCCCGGACGACGTGAAGGAGCGGACGATCTCCGTCGTCGAACCCTGCTGGCGCAGCGCATCGGCGTTCAACGTGCCACCCGGCACGAGCAGTAGGTCGTAATCGGCCGGGTCAACGTCGCTCAAACTGAGTTCGGGGCGTATAACTTTTCCGGGAGCCTTGTCGCCGACCAAGGTCTGAATATCGTCCGCCGACACGGCAGCGACGTCCACATCGGCGCCCCAGCCGCGCAGGTGTTCGATGGGTGCCAGGAGTTCGTCCTGCTCGACGCCGTAGTTTGTGACGATTGCCAGCACATTCCGCATACTCACGTCGTTGTCAGACATTCCCAGGTCCTTTCGGGTGAGATCGGTCCGCCGGGAGTGGTTTGCTGTCGTGGGTTTCCCGCATCTTTGCGCTTATGCGGCCTGCCAGGCCTCCCGGCCCGCGGGAACCGATCGGAATCTGCGTCGCGCCGTGGCCGCTGCCGGTGGTCTGGGTGGCCGGGGTGGGCTGGGCGTGGAAACCATGGCGTTGTCTTGCGAGGTGGACCCGAGCCCTGTGCCAGCATGCACGTTCGGCCCTCCGGCGGCGAGCGTACAGCGGGTGGCCGAAGCGGGAAGCCCCTTTGTTGTTCCCCCACCCATGCGCTGAGCAGGCATAAGGGGCTTCGGAGAGAACGCTGTCCGCACTCCGTACCGAGGCCGGACACGCCCGGCACTCACACTCCGACGCCGTCTCCCGCCTTGAGCTTCGAGAGCAACCGGGGAGACGGATCGCTCCGCAGGACGGCACGGTCAGCACCAGTCAGGGAGACAGCATTCACGCCCCGCCACGCGCTGCTACGGGCGCCGACGGCAGCTTGAGTGGACGCAGCCACGCGCGCCGGGCGAACTTCGGGGCACGGTGGAAGCATGGTGGGGGAGGGCGCGTTCGACGCCCGTGACAAAGACCGACGCATGCAGTCGTTGATGCGTAGTTCCTTCACAGCGTGGCTGCCCAATTCCTTTGCTGACGGTCTCCATCCCCGTGTGAGATGCCGACTGCGGCGCCAGGACCCTGCCCCGTCGTCACGGACCATTTCCGAGGCGACCTCGCTCAACTTGCGGTTGGTCCGCTGGGATGGTGCGAAGCAGCGACGCAAGAAGGGAGAGCAATGACCACAGAACCTTCTCCCGAGGGTCCCGGGCCAGTCCCCAGTCGGCCGGATCCTGTGCCACACGACCCGCAGCCGCCGTCCGAACCAGGTCCCAGCGACCCCGAGCCCCAGCCAGACGCGTCGCCCCCGGCGCCGGGTCCTGGTTCTCGCCCGGTCCCCGAGCCGCCCGACTGACCGGAGAGTGCCGCTCCTGCGGCCCTTCTCTCCGGTTGCTCGTGAGCGCGACACCTCACCGATTGCGGCCTCAGATTGATCGACGCAAGGTGGATACGTCACCCCCTACAGTGAAGGACAGAATCGTCATGGGTAAGGCAAAGGCGAAGGCCAAGCAGGTCAAGGGCAAGCTGAAGGAAACCGTCGGCGGTGCCGTGGATGACAAGGCCATGCAGGCAGAGGGCCGCGGCGAGCAAATGACAGGCAAGGCCCAGGAGACCGCGGCAAAGGCGGCTGAGAGGCTGAAGAAGTCCGGACAGTAGGACCTGCACTGCAGGCCGCGCACCCGGGGCGACCGCATCCGGGTTTCACGGACGCCGGGGCTGGGCTGGTGCTGGCCGCGCGGCCAGCACCAGGCGTCAGGCTTCGGTGCTCGGAGAAATTTTCGCTGACGTCTCGGTGGTCCCGGGCGATTGCAACGTCGGATCGCTGAGGCTGATTGCACCCTGTTTTCAACGTGATCTCCCGTTGAGGGAAGCGCCGCCGTATCGACTCGGGGTTACGAGTGGTGTCCCAATCTTGCGCGTGGGCCGCCACCCAGCCTAAGGAGCCGCGATGTTGCTCCCGGACAAGTCCCTGGTCGATTCGCTACTGCGGCGCTATCGCGCGTGGGAGGTCGTCGTCCTGGCAGAGCCGCACGATCTGGCTAGCCGCCGGCACCTTGAGGATGTCGCGTACACCTTGTGTGTAGTCATGGGGCAGCGCACCACCCGCGATGCGATTACCGAAGCCGAGATCTACCTCGGGTGGGGCCCGGTCGGTGATGGCGGCTGCCGATGTGATGTCGCGGAACCGCGGAAAACAGTCTCGTGATTTCTCGGGCCCGAGGTGAGCGGCCTCGTCACATGACCCGGGTGCCCAGGAGCCGGACAGCTCGTGTTCGGAGTCGAAGGGCCGGCAAGGAGTGTTCCATGGTGCTGGTCGGATACACGATGATGACCGAGCAGGCCGGTCCGCGTGAGCTCGTCGAGCACGCGGTCGGCGCCGAGCGCGCCGGCTTCGACTTCTCCGTCACTTCGGACCACTTCTTTCCGTGGCTGGACTCCCAGGGACATGCCCCGTACGCATGGAGCGTGCTCGGCGCGGCCGCACAGGCCACATCACGAATCCCGTTGATGACGTACGTGACATGCCCGACCGTGCGATACCACCCTGCGGTGGTCGCTCAGAAGGCCGTGACGATGCAGCTGCTCGCCCAGGGACGGTTCCGACTCGGTCTCGGTTCCGGTGAGAACCTCAACGAGCATGTGGTGGGTGCGGGCTGGCCCGCCGCCCACGTTCGTTTGGAGATGCTGGAAGAGGCTGTGGAAGTGATTCGCGCGCTCTTCGGTGGCCGTGATGTGAGCCATCACGGCACACATTTCGACGTGGAGAACGCCAAGCTCTGGGACCTGCCCGACGAGCTGCCTGCGATCGGCATCGCGGTATCGGGGGAACGGTCGTGCGAGATCGCCGGCCGGCTCGGCGATCTCGTCATTGCCACCGAGCCCAAAAGCGACCTGCTGGACGCTTTCGACCGGCACGGCGGTACGGGCAAGCCGCGGGTCGGCCAGCTGCCCGTCTGCTACGACACCGACCGGGATGCGGCGGTCGCACGGGCGCACGACCAGTTCCGCTGGTCGGTCGGCAGCTGGAAGGTCAACGCAGAGCTGCCCGGGCCGGCCGGATTCGCCGGGGCCTCCCAGTTCGTGCGCCCGGACGACATCGCGGATTCCATCCCGTGCGGTGACGACGTCGGCACCTTCGTCGAAGCAGTGCGTCCTTACGCCGAGGCGGGCTTCACGGAGATCGCCCTGGTCCAGGTCGGCGGTGACCACCAGCAGCCCTTCCTCGACTGGGCGGAGAAGGCCCTGTTGCCCGCCCTGCGTGATCTCTGAGAGCCGGTCGCGACATTGAAACTCCTCCAGCCTCCGGGTGTCTACGCGCCACAGGAAGACACAGCCATGCTGATATCCGCTCTGCGGCGCGAACGTCTGTCACCCGGAGCGGAGGTACTCGACGTGGGTACCGGTACCGGCGTGGTGGCGATCGCCGCCGCCCGCCACGGCGCTGCCCACGTGATCGCCATCGACACGTCGACCGCGGCGGTGCTCACGACACGACTGAACGCACTGCTGTCCGGGCACGCGCGGGCTATCCGGGCCAGCCGCGGTGACCTGACGGAGCCTGTGACCGGCCTGAGGTTCGACTTGGTGCTGGCGAACCCGCCGTACGTACCGTCCATGAACGTCCGATTGCCTTCTCGCGGTACTGCTCGCGCCTGGGAGGCGGGGATCGACGGCCGGGCGGTGATCGACCGACTCTGTGCGAAGGTCCCCGCTCTGCTGCGCCCTGGGGGCGTGCTGCTCGCGGTCCACTCCGCGCTGAGCGGTCCAGTGATCACCGTAGCGCGGCTGGCTGAAGCCGGTCTGGACGTCACAGTGATCGACCGCCGGTTCGTTCCCTTCGGGCCTGTCCTACGTGAACGGGCCGACTGGCTGGAGATGCAGGGTCTGATCGAGCCCGGCCAGGAGAAAGAGGAACTGGTGGTGATCCGTGCAGAACGGCCGTGCTGAACCGGAGAGCACACGTCGGGCAGCTGCACGGCGCGTCATGCAGGAGCCGGGCGGACCCATGCTCGTGGAAGGGCCCGTTGAAGTGGTCCAGGAGGACGGCACCATTGCTCGCTCGGACCGTCCTGTTGTCGCACTGTGTACCTGCCGACGGAGCCGAATCTTCCCTTGGTGCGACACGAGCCATCGCGGCCGGAAGAAGCCGAAAGGTCCATCGCAGGCCTCAGAGCGGCACACGAAGTGAGGACCCGCCGTGCCGCCAGGCGCCGAGCAACTGCTCCCCGAACCGGTCTTCCAACCATCCGGTGGCCGCGATGCCGAAGGCGACGTCCGGTGCCAGATCCGGCTCCTCCTGGAGCAGACCGGCGATGACCTCATGTCGCAAGAGTTGCTCATGTACGGCGTCGGCCTCCACATGCTCCGCATAGAAGTGGACCGCCGCAGGCCCGGCACCGGCTCGCTCCAATGCCTCGACGAGGCGCCTGGACCCCGGTGATGAGGTGATCTCCACTGAGGCGAAGTGACCGACCAGCGCACCTCGGTGTGAGCGGTGGAGTCCGAAGAGCGACATGAGGTTGACGGTCGCGAGCATCTGCGGCGATCCGGCGTCGAGGTAGCGCCCGTACGAGGTGTCCAGCTGGAGGTCCGCCATCAGATCGGCGAACAGCTTCGAGTGGACCCGTTCCGCCCGTCCCGCTCCGAATTCGTCGTACTCCACTGTGATCATTCCTGCCTTGGCCCGGCCCGTCAGGCGTGGAATCACCCACACATGCGGGTCGGCCTCCTTGAGGTGGTACAGCGAGCGGTGGGCGGCGTACTCGCGCAGATGCCACAGCTCGCCCTCGTCCCGCAGGAAGTACGACACGCCATCGGCGTCCACCGGTTCCAGAACGACTTCCTCCAGCGCGCTGCCGACGTCGTCGACAGCGGGCACGTCAGCGCGCAGAGCTGCCAGGAACCCGCGCTCCAGCGCGGCACGCACCCTGAGCAGTTCCGGATCCCACTCCCAGGCGCCGTCCACTCCGTCGAAGCCGCGGTAGTGCAACTCGTAGCAGAGGTACAGGGCGAGCTGGAGGTCGTCGCCGTACGGGTCGGCGCCCGCCGTGAGGGACGTGTCCGGCAGCCTGCGCCGACCCGGTTCCCGGCCGAGCGCTTCGATCAGGGCGGCAGATACATCACCCCGGGTTTCCGGCAGCTTCATGAGGCTTCCTCTCCTCGGCCCGTCGGCTCGTTCCGTGGGGGCACGGCGAGGGAGAATGAGTGCCCGGCGGGGTCGGCGTACAAGCGTACGCCGACCAGCCCACCGCGGGCCTTGGCATCCATCGGCATGGCACCGAAGCTCACCGCTTCTCCTTCCGCCTCGTCCAAATCACCGTGCGCGACGAGTATCCGAAGATGCGCCTGCTGGCCGTTGTCTGGCCGCGGCCGGCTGGGAGGGGCGTAGCCGTGGTCCCGGCTGATCGCCGGATGCACGCCGTTATGGCCGACGAGTTCCACAAAATCAGGATCGCTCACCACCTGGATTTCCGCATCGAGCAGTGATGCGTAGAACTCCGCCAGAGGGCTTCGGGCTCCGCGCAGGTCAGCACGAGGACACTTGTCTTTGCAACGGTCAAGTTGACTCGGGTACCTGCCGTCGCTCAGAACACACGGGTGACGGGCCAGGTACCTACGGGGGACGAGCTTCCGTCGTCGGCCCACATGACAACATCTCGCCCGAGGCTTCTTCAGCCACCAGAGTGGAGCGGAGCTGATGCTTGTTTGGAAATCGGCCGCACATGGCAAACCGCTCAGCATGCGGCTTTCAGTGCGGTATACGAAATTCGCGATTCTCGCTCTGAGCAGCGGCAGGGTAAAAGTGGCGGCCGCCCGCACCGAGGACCGCGTTCTGAGGTCCCTCGACGCGCTGGGCCGCCTGGAGAAGCTTGATGTGGTGATCAGCCCCGTGCGCGGGTTGGTGCGCGGCGTGCCTCTGGGGCGCTGGCGCGATGTGCTGCACGGTCTGCCGATCGGCCATCCCCTGCACCCTGCACTGGTGCAGGTTCCGATGGGCGCGTGGTTTTCCGCCGCGGTGCTGGACGTCGTGCCCGGCACCCGGCGCAGTGCCCGCATCTTGGTGGGGGTGGGCGTACTGGCAGCCGCGCCGGCTGCCTTGGCCGGCTGGGTGGACTGGGCTGAGCAGCACGAGGACCAGATGCGTACCGGCCTGGTGCACGCGGCGTCGATTGCCGCGGCCATCGGGCTCTACACGGGATCCTGGGTGCATCGTGGTCGTGGCCGTACGGCATGGGGCAAGGCGCTCGGCTTTGCGGGGCTGTGCATGGCTGGTACCGGCGGGATGCTCGGTGGCCACCTCGCCTATCGACAAGCCGCAGGCGCCAACAAGGCGGCAGCGGTCCGGCGACTATTGGAAGAGGGTTGGCATCCGATCGGCAGAGTGGAGGACTTCCCAGTCGGGGAGGCCGTGCGGCGGCAGTTGGGTGAGGTGCCTTTGCTGGTGTTCCGTCAGCCGGGCGGCCGCATTCATGTCCTTGCCGAGCGGTGCAGCCACCTGTCAGGACCCCTGTCGGACGGGAAGATCGCCGACGGCTGCGTGGAATGCCCCTGGCACGGCAGTGTCTTCCGACTGTCGGACGGCGCGAACGTACGTGGGCCGGCTACCGCACCGCAGCCGTCCTTCGAGGTGAGCGTGGACAGCGACGGCACCGTCCACGTACAGCTGCCCGGCGCCGGGCGCACCACGCAATGACCTGAGCAGATGTCGTCGACGCGCGTTCTGCGACGCGGTGCGGTCGTCCTGCCACGCATGACACATTCCACTTCAGCCCTGCGCCACTTGGAGCGCGCGGCGGCTCGGACCGTCTGACCGCGCGAACGGCTCCTTCGCGGGTGTTACCTCGCCCCCGCACTTCCAAGGAGCCGACCCGCAGCGGCGGAGAGCCGAAAGCGCGGCACTCTATTCCCAAGCACAGGCGAACGACTACCTGGGTACGAACGGCGCCGGCCCCGTCGGCGCACGGAGTGCGACGGCGGGGCCGTGACTGATAGTGCCTGAGCGTGTCTTTCAGTGCCGGAACCTGTCCTTGCCCTTCTCCACGGCGTACTTCAGTTTCCCCTTGGTCTTTTCGGCCTTTCCTTTGCTTTCCAGGCTTTCGTTACCGACGGCCTTCCCGAGCGTTTCCTTGGCTTTCCCTTCGGCTGTCTCGCCGATGTTCTTGGTCTTCTTTCTGATGCCCATGTCGTGCTCCTTTATGGGCCTTCGGTCGAGCAAGCGGGGGTTCGGCCGACTGCTATTCGGACGGTGGCAGCAACGTGCCGAGAGGCCCGAGATCCAGATTGAGGTCTTGCATGGAGAGGTCGTACCGTGCGCACAGTTCCACCATACGCTCGTGGAGAATCATGAGTGTGGCCCCCAGCCGCTCCTCCTGTTCCTCGGTGAGGTCTCCGGCGTCGACCCGCTGCAGTGCCTGGCGTTCCATGAGCTGTCGCAGCAGCTCGACGATGGTGAGAACGAGCTTGATCAGGTCCCGTTCCACCGTGTCGGGGTCGGTGGTCACCCGATGTGTGGTTCCCTGCGCCTTCGAGCCGCTCGGCGGCAGGACGTCCTGCGGGGCGGCGGGCAGCAGACGGAAGGCGCGGGCCGCCGCGTCGGCGACCTCGTCGAAGCGATTGCTGGGCCGGTGGGTTTCATCTGTCATGGCCGCCTCGCAGGGGGTGCCAGGGCGGGCCACGGGGAGGGGTTCTGTTCGCTGATGGAGACGATCAGCGCACGCAGCGAGATGCGTACAAGATCGATATCTGCGATGGAGAGTACGACGTCACCGGTGAGGACCACACCTCCGCTCAGCAGCCGGTCCAACAGGTCGATCAGCGCGATCTGCCGGTCCGGCAGCGGCTCTTCTGCCGCGGCCAACGGCCCGCCGTCCGCCCTCACGGCGCGGCTCTCTTCAAGGATTCGGCTTCGGCGGGCGTGGCGAAGGAGTAGGGCGCCCAGGGTCCGGTGACCTCGATGCGTATCCCTGGAAGTCCCTCGGCGGCCTGCATGACTTCGGCCCGGAACCGTTCGGAGTGCGCCAGCGGCACGAGGTAGGCGTCGTTGACGACGTTCTCTCCCGGCCCGCGGGCGAGTTCGCCTTGCTGAGTCCGGTGCTGGACCCGGTCAACGGCCACGTCACGCGCTGCGTCCTCGACACACCGGGCCGCCTGTTGGGCGTCCCGGTAGGCGTCTTCGCGGGCGTGGCGCTGCGCTCTGCGGTGGCTGAGATAGGCACGCCCGGGGCTCAGGTCCGGCTCTGCGGACGGCTCTGCCGGGCTTTCGCTGGCCGCGGGCGCTTCGACGTAGATCTTGACGCCCCATTCCACCTGTGCGGCCAGGTCGGACAGCCGCTCGGCGAAGGCTTCCCGGCGGGCATCGAGCATCTGCCCCACCCGCTCGTCGTCGAGGTACACGGTGGCCAGCCGGAGCGGCAGGACGGTGGTGCGCGCGGCCAGAGCCTCGATCACCCGGTGATGTGCGCGGGCGACCGACTCCAGCCAGTCCAGGTCTTCGAGGTGCGCGCGCAGCGCGGCCTCATGGAAGTCCTGTGCGGGCACCGGGCTGACTGCGACCACCACGTCACCGCAGTGCCCTGTGTGCACCAGGTGCACCGGCGCGTCCGCCACTCCGGGGAGCCCGGCCAGCTCCTCTTCCAGAACTCCGTCGGCGTCCCGCGCCACGGCGTAGGCGTAGGTGATGACCTCGGTCATGACTCATCCCGCTTCTGCGGCTCGGCCCGTTTGGTGCGTGATGTACGTGCGGTGCGGCGGCGGGCGGCAGGGCGGCTTTCCTCGTCGACGCCCGGGGGCAGCTCACCGCCCTCGCGCATGGCCTCGATCTCGGCGCGCAGCCGCTTGTTCTCCTGGGCGAGTGAGCGGTAGCCATCGCTGGCGCGTGAGGACAGCGCAGGGTCGTGCTCCCACCAATCGATGCCCATCTCCTTCGCCTTGTCCACCGATGCGACCAGCAGGCGCAGCTTGATGGTGAGCAGTTCGATATCCAGCAGGTTGATCTGGATATCGCCCGCGATGACGATGCCCTTGTCCAGGACCCGCTCCAGGATGTCGGCGAGATTGGCCGAGGAGCCCTGACCGCCGTAGGGGCCGGCCCTGGACGGGAAGTCGCCCATCCTCCTGGCGACGGGTTGGTTCACGGCGTTGCACCTCTATCCCGGGTTCCCGGCGTTGCGACGGGAGCGCGCGGCGGCGCTCCGTCTCCGCGGCGGCTGCCGCGATCATGTATCGGTGCCCTGGACATGGGCCCTGATCTCGTCCAGTCGGTCCAGCAGCTCGTCCTCGCGCCGGTCGAAGGTTTCCTCGTCGATGTCTCCCGCCAGCAGCGCCCGCTCGAGCTCGGCGAGTTCCCGCTCGACGGGTGCGGGGTCGTAGTACTCGTTCTCCGCGGTCTCGACGACGCGCTCGATGACCCAGGCCACGCCGCGCACCGGCGCCAGTGGCAGAGTGGCGAGTTGAGTCAACAGTCCCATGAGGCCTCCTTAGACGAAGCTGTAGGCGGGCAGTGGGCCGAGCAGCCGAATATCGAAGTCCTCACCCAGCTCCTTGGCGAGATCCTGCTCCGCGCTGAGGAAGCTCTTCTCGTTGTCCCGCTCCACCAGGAAGGACACGCTCAGGAAGTCGTTCCCGGTCGCCTGCGACGAGCGTTCCTCCCGCGCGAAACCGCGCAACGCATCGAGGACTCCGTCGGCGAGCTGATCCTGCCGCGCCTGCACTTCCTGGGAGACCAGTTCCCCGAGGGCGAGCGGCAGTTCCGGGCTGCCGTTGCCGCTTCTGATCTCCTCGTTGAGCCCGCGCGCCTCGTCGGACTCTTGAAGGATCTGCCGCAGCAGCGCATTCTCGTCCTGGGCGGCCTTCAGGTGGTATTCGACGCAGCCCTCCAGCGCCCGCAACCGTTCGGTGAACTCGTCCGTACGGTCCTCCAGCACCGCTCGTACGGCGTTGTCGTCCGTGGCGGTGAAGCCGAACTGCATTGGTAGAACCGTGCCGTCGGCCATCAGCCGCTCCTGGACGGCCTGGTGCGCGCCGAGGTCGCGGCGTTTGGGCCGTAGCTCCTCGGGGGCGTCGCTGATGACCGCGGACAGCTCTTTGGTACGCACCGTGCGGAGTGTCGAGGGCGGGTTCCCCACCCCGTCGAGGTCGGCGAGACGCTGCGGATGAGTTGTCGCGACAATGGAGTAGACGTATACGGCCATGGCTCACTCCTTCCGGCGCCGGGCGGCAGGCCGACGCCTCGGCCGCTCCCGCCTCTCGGGCTCCTCTTCCTCCTCCTCCTCATGCCCTCCCTTGAGGGCCTCGGTCACCACCTCTGCGGCCCCGCTGAGAGCTCCCTTGGCCTTGCCATGCGCTCCGCCTTCGGTCACCTCGCCGACCAGGTCGGTCAGCTGGGAGGGCGCCTTGCGACCCTCCTCCAGGTCGATGCGGTTACAGGCCTCTGCGAAGCGCAAATAGGTGTCCACGCTCGCCACCACGATGCGGGCGTCGATCTTGAGGATCTCGATGCCTACCAGCGACACACGCACAAACACGTCGATGACCAGGCCGCGGTCCAGAATCAGATCAAGGACGTCGTAGAGGTTCCCGGACCCTCCTCCGCCCCTGGAAATGGTTCCTCCGCCTTGCGGCACCACAGTCATGGTGCCTCCTCTCAGCGGCTTACGCCTGGTCCGGGGCGTGCATTCCGTTCGTCTTGCGAACGGTGCTGCGGTAGCAGCCCAGACCCTAGCTAGGCCGGTCGATCTGCCCTCGGGTGTATCGACGAGTACGCTCGTACGCCACCAGTTCGCCTTCCTCGTCCAGCATCACCCGATAGGTCGCCATCACGCTGGTAGTCATGGGGACACGTTCCAGCTCCAACACTTCCACGTCCGCCTGCCAGCCGTCCTCCGTCGGCTTCACTGCCGAGACGGACTCGGGGGCTCGTCCCAAAAGCTCCTGGAGCTGCTCAGTCGCATTCCGCATAGCCCGAGGGGCCGAAACCCGGCGGGCCGTGCGCTTCGTTTCGCTCGTTCGGCTCACGGTCCGTCCAACACTGGTTTTCCTGGCGCTCTGCTTGCTGGACGGACGCCGGACGCGCTGCGTCTCGTGTTCTTCGCCTGCGGCCATGTTCCCTCTCCGGAATCGGAGACGACACGCTGCCCGCGCCACATTCACGACGCGCCACTTCATGATATACGGCCTGGGCTGACCGCATCTCGGGCTCCCCAGCGCGGCTCTGTCAACGCCGGCGACAACCGTGCCGCAGGCCCACCCTGAGCCTTACCGGGCTGTGTGCTCTCATAACTGCCAGTGAGTAACGTCCTGCACTGTGCGGAGCAGAGCCCTTCCTCTGCGTCAACCCGTCCTCGGCGCGGCGAATCAGCATGCCTGAGCGGTCGCGATGTCCCGGTGGTATGTCAGGCCTCTTGGTGCCGGGCCATGGGTTTGTTTTTCAATGTCGTTGCCTGATGTTGTGTCAGGTGCGGGATCGACGTGTCTGTCATTCGAACGATGGGATTACGGGTGCTGCCTCAGGCAGGGCGGCTTTCGGGGTGATCGAGAGCTTGGAACTGGCTTGTGGGCGGAAGGAATTGAGGGCCATTTGGTGCGGGTCGGCGCGAAATCCTCGCGCTTCGATCCGCGACCGCGGATGCGGGACTACGTGCGGGGCCTGCTGGGCCCAGTCGGCCGGAAAGGCGGCTGACGGCGCAGAATTCGCGGGTCACCGCATGCCCGACGGGCTGCGGAGGCTGCTGGCCGGAAGCCGGTGGAACCCGGGGGAGATTCGCGATGACCGCGGACGATCAAGTTGAAACCGCTCGCATTGCTCAGGCCCAGCTGCCGGAGAAGCGCCGGCGGGGACGCTCCGGTGGCGCGCTGCTCCATTCCCTTGGGGCTGCTGGGACGTCGCCCGTCTTCGGGCATATCTGCTGCCTATGCTGCGCGTCGTTGTTGCTGCCGGACGGCGACAATCTTGCCTTGCGTGAAGCCTTGCGATGGACACCACTAGTACTCTCATCCGTTACGCTCAGTAACCGAATTTGTCGGCATACCCGCCACTCGCTACACACCAGACGATCACTGAGATTGTCCTGCTGACGGGATTCACCCACGTCCACGACCAGCCGTGCTCCCCGTGGCCATTTCCTGGCCTGCATCGCCGTGTGTATGTGTGAGGCGCATACTGAAAAGACCTGCGAGAATGGAGGACGTCATGATCATCCTCGGCGTCATTCTGCTGGTCATCGGCCTGGTGGCCGGCATATCGATCCTGTGGACCATCGGTATCGTGCTCGTCGCGATCGGCATCGTTCTCTGGATCCTGGGTGCGGTCGGGCATGGGGTGGGCGGTCGACGGCATTACTGGTAGGGCTGCTTGTTCCGGCTCCCCGTGCACTCGGCTATTGCGTTCTCCGCGGATATGGTGCGGTCCGCAAATCGCTACCGGGCTCGGAGATTCAGCGACCCGGATTGGAGCGCACACGGCCGTGCGTCAACAGCTCATCGAGCGGGAACCGCCCGTCCTCTGGGCGGTGCTGGAGGACGAGAGCCGGTATGCGGACTGGCTGGTGGGGACCTTCGACTCCGCCCCGGCAACGGGCGTCGGCCGGGACTCGGATCGTCGATTAAATGCAGGGTGCGTCTGGGTCCGAAGGAGTTCTGCGGATGCACGACGGTCCGTCGCCTCGACGTGCCGCGCGCAGAGCACCCGCTGCACGGACCGGGAGGGAGACTCCACAACCACAGTTCCCGAAGCCCTTGCGCAGATCCGACGCCGCAGCATGCTGTGGCGACTTGCGGAAGTCGTCGAGGAATGCCCCCGGGACGCGGGGTGAGCGACAGACCAAGAGGGCCTGCTCCAACGGGCAGCGAGGCATCGGCATGCCGGTCTGTCCGTTCCGCCCCCGCTCATTCAGGCGACGATGAGAGTGGTGCTCCTGGGATCAACGTCGCGCGCCGCAGTTGTACGCGGAGTCCCGTCCTTGCCCTGGGTGGGCGCCTCGCGTACACCGCGACCACAGCCGTGGAACAGCCCTTCGTGCACCCGGCCGGCACTGAGACCGTACGACCTGTGCCTGGAGTCCGCAGCCATGAAAAGCGTTGGGCCCGTGCGCCGTCGTCTTACATCGCCAAAACATCGATCACCACACGACGGCCCACCCCGGCAGGAGCGCCCGATGGCTCCGTTCAAGGTGCGATTCGCCCGATACGGATCAGACTTGAATTCATGGCAGAAGAACGTCGGCCGCGCGCCGGGAAATCCTTGACGACAGCGGCTCGCCGCATGCCATTTATGCGTCGAGCGCAGCATGGTGCCCGTGCTGCCTGCCGGAGCTTGACTAGTTCGATCGACCCTCCCATGGGGGGCGTATCGGTGGTGAGACGTGTCTCAAGGACGGTTGGTGCGTCTTCGTGGACGTCCTTGAGCTTCCCCGGATTCCAGACACAACGAGCCTTCTTGCCTCCTACGAGGTACAGCTCGAACTCATGGAGTACCGCAGGGTCCGCCACTGGCGGCGGGCGTCCGCCGGGGATAAGTGATCCAGGATTGTTCAATTACCAGAAGGACGACTCCCCATGCCTGCGACCGCTATTGAGGAACGTCGGCGGCGTGGGCAGCCCGGCTGTCCCTCTGCGGACGATCCGGCACGGGCAGGTTGCCGCAGTCGTCAACGAAGCCTGTCCGAAGTCGGCTCACCGAGTTCTTTTGCTGCGCCTTTCGGATGAGGGCCTGGTCCCGCCCATGCGGTTCGGGATAGTCGTTCCGGCCGAGGAGACCGTACGCGGTCAACTGACCGTTGGCATCGAGGCCAACGTCACGGCACGTCCGGCACAAAACGCACATGCAAGTCTCGTCGCGGGGACAAGAAGGTTCGGCAGCTGCTGCTGGAATCACGTCGACGTCCCAGGTGTGAAGCCAGCCTCCGGCTGGGCGAAGCCGTGGCGGCTGGTCTTGAGAGCAGGGCCGCCGAAGCCAGGCGGCGAGTCTCCGCGAGCTCACACCCATGGTCCGTGTGGTGGCCAGCGGACCGGATGCTTGGGGATGCGTGCTCAACACGTCTTTCCTTGTCAACCGCTGCGACAGCGAGAACTTCCGAAGCGTGGCGGAGCGCATTGCCGACGCGCACCGTGAACACGCCGAGCTGCGTCTCGCGGCCACGCTGCCCTGCTCAAACGAGATGAGGAACGGCTGCTCGTCCGGCTACATGCTGCACAACAGCCCCACGTCGAACGATCGAAGGTGACGTACTCATGGATGACACATCCAAGGTGACCCTTGCGGCCGCAGTAGTGGGCGGCTATGTGCTGGGCCGGACGAAGAAGGGCCGGCTGGCGCTGACCATTGCAACCTATCTGGCAGGCAGACGATTCGGCCTCGAACCCCGACAGCTTGCCGCCGAGGGGATGCGCAGACTCGGCGAGATTCCCCAGTTCGCCGATCTGCAGGAGCAGCTGAAAGGGCAAGTCCTCGACGCGGGCCGAAAGGCAGTGACGGCCGCCGCCGACCGCGGCATGAGTTCGCTGGCCGGTGCCCTCAGTGACCGTACGGCCCGGCTCGGCGGGAAGCAGCACGAGGAGGAGGAAGAGGGAGGCGAGGAAGAGGAAGAATACGAGCCGGAAGAGGAAGGCGCGGAGTACGAGGAAGAGGAAGGGATAGAGGAGGAGCCGGAAGAGGAGGAGGAGGGACAGCCAGAGGAAGAATACGAGGAAGAGGAAGAGGAAGAGCCGGAAGAGCCGAAGCGCCGCAGGGCACGCAAGAAGGCCCCTGCCGCCCAGGAAGAGAAGTCTCGGACAGCGAAGAAGGCGGCGGCTCGGAAGGCGGCTCCGGCGAAGAAGGCGGCGGCTCGGAAGGCGGCTCCGGCGAAGAAGGCGGCGGCTCGGAAGGAGGCTCCGGCGAAGAAGGCGGCGGCTCGGAAGGAGGCTCCGGCGAAGAAGGCGGCGGCTCGGAAGACGACGTCGGCGAAGCGAGCAGCATCCAAGCGAGCAGATCGTCGGAGGTAGCCAGTCATGACCAGGACGGAAAGTGAGCAGCCCGCAGTGGAAGAGTCAGGTGCGGATCGACTTCGCGAAGAGCTGTCCAACTTCCTCACTGCGCAAGTGGAGAGACTCGCCGAGAAGGCGGGCGACAAACTGACCGACGTCACGGGACAGCTCACCGATGTAGCCGCGACCGGATCGCTTCCTGCGATCGGCTCCCGCATACTCCAGGGCGAATCCCCCCTGAGGGCATTCGTCGGGGAAAAAGCCAAGGGCCTCAAGGAAAACGTCGCGGGGAAGGTCAAGGGAGCGTTCGGCAGCGGAAAGGGTAAACGCAAGTCGAGCGGTGGCAAGGTCATGAACATCATCGAGGTTCTCGATGTGGGAGTGCCCCTGCGTGTCGCGTACGACTACTGGACGCAGTACGACCAGTTCAGCAGTTTCGCCAAGGGCGTTCGCGACGTCTCGAAGAGCGATGAGATGTCCAGTGACTGGAAGGTTAAAGTCGGCCCTTCCTCGCGCAGCTTCAAAGCAACTGTCCAGGAACAGATTCCCGACGACCGCATCGTATGGACGTCCGAGGGCGCCAAGGGCACTACCCGTGGCGCGGTCAGCTTCCATGAGTTGGCCCCCAGCCTGACTCGAATCGTCCTGGTCGTGGAGTACTACCCGTCCGGGTTCTTCGAGAAGACAGGCAACCTGTGGCGCGCCCAAGGACGCCGAATGCGACTCGACTTCAAAAACTTTCAGCGATACGTCACCCTCGCCCAGGAAGATCCCGAGGGCTGGCGCGGCGAAATCAGGGATGGCGAAGTCGTCGTGTCTCACGAAGAAGCCGTGGAAGAAGAGGCTGCTGAGCAGGAGGACACAGAAGGCGAGGAGCCCGAGGACGAGGGCGACGAGGACTACGAGGACTACGGGCCCGAGGACGAGCAGGGCGCCGACTACGAGGACGAAGAAGAAGAGGAAGGCGAATACGAGGACGAGGACGTAACTTCCTCCAGGAGGCAGAGAGGGCGGAGATGACGCCGTGACTGACGTCGACATTTAGGCTGGGCTCCTACGTTGTCTCGGGGCCGCAGACCACCGAGCTTGCCGACATCCTCGAACGCGTTCTCGATACGAGGATCGTGATCGCTGGTGACATCAAGACATCTCCTGGGCAGAGCACTCGTTCGAGTCCTTGGCGGTAGGGGAGGTGCGGCCGATCCCGCGCATCGAAGGCACGTCTGGTCTGGCCGCACGTTTCGCATGGCAGGACGCGGCTGGAGGACCGAGGGACGCCAAAGCGGCGGGCAACCGGTTGACTGGCACGTATCTGCATCTGCGCGGGGTCGCCCAGAACCCCGGTGGCTGGGCATTGGCCCGCTACAACGTCGAGATGGGGCCGCCGGGCCGCCCGTGGCGCCGGGCCGTGGAGGACGCGAACGCGTCCACGATCACTGCACTGCCCGAACACCTGCGCCGCTCGTTGACCTGGGACCGTGGCAAAGAGCTGGCTCAGCATGCTCAACTCCGCATCGACACAGGGCAGTAGGCGCGCGTAGAGGACCTCTTCCCAAGGCCCAAGAAGCAGTCCAGGATTATCCCCCTGCGACTCGCGTTCGAGGCATCGCTGTACAAGGTTCGGCACGGCCTGATGTGGAAGGACCTGCCGGAGCACATCACTCCAGGGCAGCGCCCCCAGAGCCTCTACCAGCGTGCGCTTGAGTACCTGAAGGCCGGAGTTTGGGAGAGGGCGGTATGAGCACTGGGCGACTACGACGGCACACTGGTTCCACCCCTGTACGGGCTGCCGGACCTCGACATCACAGGCACCTTCGCCCCGCGCCTCAGCAGCCCCCCGAGACGCGAAGTGGTCGATGGAAACGTCACGATGCCGGAGGGCGCACTCGCACACGTTTCATTGGCTCGCGTGACCAGGGATGTTCAGCCCGAGTAGGTGCCTGACCTGCAGGAACGCGCCTATCTCGGCCAAGCGGTAGGGCGGAATCGCCCTACCGGTCCCGTCGACGGCGCCCCATCGGGCGCATCGGGCATGCAGAACGGCTCATGAGTGAGTACCCCGTATCCGACGTAGATGGAGCAGAAGCTATGGCACGCACTCTGATCACCGGTGGCCTGGTCATCACGGCCTCCGACGAGTTGCACGTCGACGTGCTTGTAGACGGTGGCCGTGTCGTGGCCATGGCCACCCACGACAGTCATGAGTGGACGACCGATCATGTCATCGACGCTGCGGGGAAGTACGTGATCCCAGGCGGTGTCGACGCCCACACGCATATGGAGATGCCGTTCGGCGGCACGTTCGCTTCCGACACCTTCGAGACCGGAACTCGGGCCGCGGCCTGGGGTGGCACGACGACCATCATTGATTTCGCTATCCAGTCCAAGGGCGGATCGCTTGGTGAAGGGCTCGACGCGTGGCATGAGAAAGCGGATGGAAAGTGCGCGATCGACTACGCGTTCCATATGATCATGTCCGATGTGAACGAGTCCTCGCTCAAGGAAATGGATACGCTCGTCTCGGCCGGCGTCACTTCGTTCAAGCTCTTCACCGCGTATCCGGGGGTCTTTCTCTCCGACGACGGTCAGATTCTTCGGGCCATGCAGCGCGCCGGCTCGAATGGCGGGCTGGTGATGACGCATGCGGAGAATGGTCTCGCCATCGACGTGCTGGTGGAGCAGGCGCTGGCACGTGGTGAGAGGGACCCTCGCTACCACGGTGAAGTCCGGAAGGCACTCCTTGAGGCGGAGGCGACGCATCGAGTGATCAAGCTGAGCCAGGTGGCGGGGTCTCCTCTCTACGTGGTGCACGTGTCGGCGCAGGAGGCCGTCGCCGAATTGGCGCGGGCTCGGGACGAGGGCCTTCCGGTTTTCGGCGAGACCTGCCCGCAGTACCTCTTCCTTTCGACCGATAACCTGGCAGAGCCTGAATTCGAAGGCGCGAAGTATGTCTGTTCCACCCCGCTGCGTCCGAAAGAGCATCAGGCAGCGCTGTGGCGTGGGCTGCGGACGAATGATCTGCAGGTGGTTTCCACGGACCATTGCCCGTTCTGCTTCAAGGGACAGAAGGAGATGGGTCGTGGTGACTTCTCGAAGATTCCGAATGGCATGCCGGGTGTCGAGAATCGCATGGAACTGCTGCACCAGGCCGTGGTGGACGGGCATATCAGCCGCCGTCGTTGGATTGAGATCGCCTGCGCGGCGCCGGCCCGGATGTTCGGCTTGTATCCGAAGAAGGGCACGATCGCTCCGGGGGCTGATGCCGATATCGTCATCTACGACCCGCATGCTGAGCACGTCATGTCCGCCGAGGCGCATCACATGAACGTCGACTACTCGGCCTACGAAGGCAAACAGGTGACGGGGCGGGTAGAGACGGTGCTGTCACGAGGTGTTCCGGTGATCGAAAAGCGCACGTATGTGGGCCACGCGGGGCACGGGGCGTATCTGCCGCGAGGAATCTGTCAGTTCGCGAACTGAGATGTCTCGCGGCGAAATCCCTCGTTCAATACGTTGGGCGATCTTCTCCGGGGTGTTGTAGTAGCGGCTGCCGGCCTGGACCGGCGCCTGCCCCACCTGCCACCGCGGTACACCAGCACTCGCACCGACCTGACCAAGCGCGGGAGTTCCGCGCGGAGCAGCCGGGTGAAGGCCAGACCGGCCGCCGCCCCTGCTGCGCACACCGCGGCGCCGGCGACGGATCACGAGGTGACAAAAGGGCGGTCCGCGTTGGGCGGTCCGCCCTCCTGCCTCTTGACTACGCCTTGGCGGCTACCGCCGGATCACGCCACGGGCGAGCCGTAGATGCCCATCTCGTGGACCGAGTAGCCCCAGGTCGTCTTCCGCTGAACGCCCTGCATTCGGACATACTGCACCGCGCTGTCGGAGTTGATCTTGATCACGTCATTGCCGCAGCTGTCGGGGTGCTGGGTGGCCGCCTCGGTCCAGTTCGTCCCGTCCAGGGAGGTCTGGATCTGGTACTCCGTCGCGCAGGCGCCCTCCCAGGCGAGGGTTACCGCTGCGACCTTGGCGGGGGCGGCGAGCTTCACCTGGACCCACTCGTTGTCGCTGTAGCCGGATGCCCAACGGGTGCCGAGCTGAGCGTCGTTGACGTACCGGGCCGAGAGCCGGTCGAGGTTCTGCTCGACGCTGGATGCGCTCGCCGTGCCCTTCAGTGCGAGGTTCTCCGAGCCGCCCGCGGTATCCCACAGCTGGAGCCGGATGTCCGCCTGGATGAGGAAGGAGTCGAGTACCCCGTCGCCGACCTTGGGCTGGGCCTTGCCCCAGGTGTTGCGCGCCGGATCGACCCGTACGGCTCGGGCCTGCTTCTGCAGAGCCTCGGAGTCGGCGAGCAGCGCCTCGGCCTTCTCCTTGTCACCGGCCTGCCGGGCTGCGAGCGCGTCCAGTGTCTTCACCATCGACATGCCCCACAGCTGGGTGGCGTCAAGCCAGGGCTTGGCATCGGCGGCGAAGCCCTGCTCCACCGACCCGGCGCGGATAGCGGCCGGGGCGGCCTCGATTTCGTTCGCGTAGGTGCGCAGCGCCTTGACGGAATCGGTGCGGTCGCCCGCGTCCCATGCCTTCCAGAACTCGGCTATCCGGCTGGTGAGTTCGGGTGCCTGGGACTGCCAGGGGGTGGTGCCGAAGGTCGGGGCCAGGTGTTCCAGGTCGGCGAAGACGAGGAGCGCGTCGGTGGCCCGGCGGTCACCTCCCGCGAGGTAGGCCATGGCGCGCGCCCAGTTCGCCTTCGCGTCGTACGCCTTGTCGTTCCAGGTGAAGTCCGCGGCGCCGAAGACCGCGATCTTGCTGGCGTACGGCTGGTTCATCGGGTTGGCGACGATGCCCGAGAGGTGGCTGGACAGGCCCGCCTCGCGCTTGTCGTAGGGGGCGAGCAGCAGCCGACCGCTGGTGTTGCCGTAGTCGTTGACCGGGTAGTTGTCCCAGACGAAGACCTTGCGGCCGAAGAGCTTGGAGGCGCCGTCGGCCTGCTCGTTGGTGATCGCGGGCGGTACGACGTCGGTACCGGTCCACATGACCACGACCGCGGGGTCGAGGGTGGCCCGCATCGTCTGTTTGTAGGTGGTGTCGGTCAGGTCGCCGTACTCGGTCGGCACCATCTGGAGCGGGCGGGCGCGCTCGTGGGTGGCGATGAAGTTCTGCTGGAGGTCGTTGAGCAGGTCGACCTGGGCCTTCGCAGCTGCGGTGCGTCCCGGTTGGCCGTACGCCGCTTGGTCGGCCGCGCAGTTCCATCTGGTGTAGCTGATGTCGTCCAGCGGGATGGAGAAGGACCGGGTGCCCAAGTCGTAGAGGGCCTGGAGCTTGGCCTTGAGGGCCTTGCGGTCGTCGGGGTCGGAGTAGCAGATCGAGCCGCCGGGTGAGACGGCGAAGGTGAAGCGGACGTGGTTCGCGGTGGCCCGGTTCACCAGCTCGCCCAGTTCGGCGAGTTTGTCGGTGGGATAGGGGTCGCGCCACTTGTCGCGGTGGTAGGGGTCGTCCTTGGGCGCGTAGATGTAGGTGTTGGCCTTGACGTCGCCGTAGAAGTCCATCTGATCCAGCCGCTCGGCGTGCGTCCAGGGCTGACCGTAGAAGCCCTCGATCGTGCCGCGCAGCGGCATCGACGGGAAGTCGGCGGCCTGCGCGCCGGCGATCTTCCAGCCGTCGTTGCCGCGGACGAAGAGCTGATGGAGCGTCTGTACGGCGTAGAACTGGCCGGTGGCGTCGTGACCGCCCAGGGCGATCTGCGCGCCCTGCTCACTGGCGTCGACCCGCAGGGCGTAACCCTCGGCGCGGTCCGGGGCAGCCACGTCGCCGAGCGCCTCGGCAATGTCCGGCCGGGCGGCCGGGCCGATCCGCACGGTGAGCAGGCCGGCGGCGGCCTGGGGGACGTTGCCGGGCGTGACGATGTCGACCCGGTCGGAGCCGTGCTTCCTGAGCTCGCGGACGAGGCGGTCACGCGCTGCCGCGTCCGTGGCGTCGTCGGCGACGAGGAGCACACGGCCGGTCACGGTGGCATCGCGGCCGGAGCGGGTGAGCGACTGGGGCGTGGGGGAGACGGGCGGCAGCGGTTCGGCGGTGGCAGACGGGTCCTGCTGCGGTGATGCGGCAAAGGCCACGGGGCCCTGAGCCAGCGCGCCGGAGACCATGGAACTTGCAAGTGCGAGACATGCGCTCAGAGCGATAACGCGTCTTCCCATCAGGGCTCCAAGAGGTCTAGACCAATATTCTGCCCGCAAGGATAGTGGCGGAACTCCATTCCCTGTCAAGGGTGCCGACCGTATTTGGGCGGCCGTTGCCCGTTTCTCGGCTTCGCGCTCGGCAACCACCAACTACCCGACCGCTCGGCCGGGTTCGCTGCGATCCGAGGTGCCTCTGGCGGGTGGCGGAGGTGGTCGGGAGTCGCGCACACAGGTGTGGACTCGGCTGCCCGTTGCCTTGATGCCCCCCGTGACGTCGGCTGCCCCTTCGAAGCCTGGTTCCAGGAGCACACGCGCATGGTGCCGCCGACGCTCACGGATGAACAGTGGGCATCTGTGGAGGACCTCTTCCCAAGACCCAGGAAGCAGTCCAGGATTGTCCCCCCGCGACTCGCGTTCGAGGCGTTGTTGTACGGGTTCGGCACGGCCTCATGTGGAAAGATCTGCCGGAGCACGTCACTCCAGGGCAGCGCCCACAGAGCCTCTACCAGCGTGCCCTTGAGTACCTGAAGACCGGAGCTTGGGAGAGGGCGGTATGCGCACTGGGCGACTACGACGGCACACCGGTTCCGCCCCTTTACGGTCTGCCGGACCTTTGCATCACAGGTACCTTCGACCCGCGCCTGGGCGGCCCCGCGAAGCGCGGTGTCGCCGGGGGAGACGTCACGATGTCCGAGGGCGCGCCCGCACGCGTTTCAAGCTGTTCATGGCCTACCCCGGTGTCTTCTGCAGCGACGACGGCCAGATCCTGCGCGCCATGCAACGGGTCTCCCACAACGGCGGCCTGATCATGATGCACGCGGAGAACGGCATCGCCATCGACGTCCTCGTCGAGCGGGCCCTCGCAGAGGGCCGCACCGACCCGCGCCACCACGGCGACGTCCGCAAGGTGGCGCTGGAGGCCGAAGCCACCCACCGCGCCGTGGAGCTGGCCCGCGTCGCCGGATCCCCCCTGTATGTCGTGCACGTCTCCGCGGACGAGGCCGTCGCCGAGGTCGCCGCCGCCCGCCACAAGGGGCTTCCGGTCTTCGGCGAGACCTGTCCGCAGTACCTCTTCCTCTCCACGGACAACCTCGCCGAGCCGGACTTCGAGGGCGTGAAATACGTCTGCTCCACCCCCCTGCGCCCGAGGAACACCAGGAAGCGCTCTGGCGGGGTCTCAGGAACAACGAACTCCAGGCCGTCTCCACCGACCACTGCCCTTTAGGAGCACCCGTCATGGACTTCGGACTCGTCCTCCAGACCGACCCGCCCGCTTCGGCCGTCGTCGGCCTGATGCGCCGCGCCGAACGCAACGGCTTCCGCTACGGCTGGACCTTCGACTCGGCGGTGCTCTGGCAGGAGCCGTTCGTCATCTACAGCCAGATCCTCGAGCACACCGAACACCTCGTCGTCGGCCCCATGGTCACCAACCCGGGCACCCGCACCTGGGAGGTCACCGCCTCCACCTTCGCCACCCTCAACGACATGTTCGGCAACCGCACCGTGTGCGGCATCGGGCGGGGCGACTCGGCCATGCGCGTCGCAGGACGCAAGCCCAACACCCTGGCCCGCCTGGGCGAGGCCATCGACGTCATCCGCGACCTCGCCGAGGGGCGGGAGGCCACCGTCGACGGGCAGCCCGTCCAGATCCCCTGGGTGAAGGGCGGCCGCCTGCCGGTCTGGATGGGCGCGTACGGCCCGAAGGCGCTCGCCCTCGCCGGGCAGAAGGCCGACGGGTTCATCCTTCAGCTCGCCGACCCGTTCCTCACGGAGTGGATGATCAAAGCAGTACGGGATGCGGCGGCACAGGCGGGCCGTGACCCGGACTCCGTGACCATCTGCGTCGCCGCCCCCGCCTATGTGAGCGACGACCTCGACCACGCCCGCGAGCAGTGCCGCTGGTTCGGCGGCATGGTCGGCAACCATGTCGCGGACCTTGTCTCCCGGTACGGCGAGCACTCCGGACTCGTCCCCGAGGCTCTGACCGCGTACATCGCCGGGCGGTCCGGCTACGACTACAGCCACCACGGCCGCGCCGGAAACCCCGACACGACGTTCGTACCGGACGAGATCGTCGACCGGTTCTGCCTGCTCGGCCCCGCCGAGGCGCACATCGAGAAGCTCCGGGCCCTGCGCGACCTGGGCGTCGACCAGTTCGCCGTCTACAACATGCACGATGCACGCGAGGCGACGATCGACGCCTACGGCTCACAGATCATCCCCGCCCTGTCCACCTGACCCGCCCGCCCCACGCCGGTGAGTCCCCATGGGGGTACGCACCCACGCTTGTACGCCCCATGGGTGGCACGCACCCCCGCGCCCCGCCCCGCACGGCACCGTTCCCGAGCGAAGGGCCCACCGCCATGACATCCACCGTCCCACCCACCCCACCCCTCCCACCGCAGAACCGGATACCCGACCCGTCGGGCCGCATCGAACTCGCCCCCGGCGCCGTTCCCACCGACAGCCGATTCGCCAATGAGGACCTGCTGCCCGTACCGCTGGAACGGCGCCGCTGGACGACGTACAACTTCGCCGCGCTCTGGGTCGGCATGGCCCACAACATCCCGTCCTGGCTGCTCGCCTCCGGCCTGGTGGCCCTCGGCATGGACTGGAAGCAGGCCGTCCTCACCATCGCGCTGGCCAACCTGATCGTGCTCGGCCCGATGCTGCTCACCGGGCATGCCGGACCCAAGTACGGCATCCCCTTTCCCGTTCTGGCCCGCGCCTCCTTCGGCCTGCGCGGTGCCAATCTGCCCGCGCTGATCCGGGCCGCGGTGGCCTGTGCCTGGTTCGGCATCCAGACCTGGATCGGCGGCGTCGGCATCTTCACCCTGCTCGGGAAGATCTTCGGCGGATGGGCCGAGGCGTCCCGGATCGGCGGGCAGCCGTGGACGCTCTGGCTCTGCTTCATCCTCTTCTGGGCGCTCGAACTCGCCATCATTTACCGGGGGATGGACACCCTGCGGCGGTTCGAGAACTGGGCGGCCCCGTTCGTCATCGTCGGTGCCGTGGTGCTGCTGGTCTGGGTCGCCGTCAAGGCCGGCGGCTTCGGCCCGCTGCTCGACCAGCCCTCCCAGCTCGGCTGGGGCAAGGAGTTCTGGCCGGTCTTCTTCCCCTCCCTGATGGGCATGATCGCCTTCTGGGCCACGCTCTCGCTGAACATCCCCGACTTCACCCGCTTCGGGGCCGGCCAACGCGCCCAGATCCGGGGCCAGTCGCTCGGCCTGCCGACCACGATGACGCTCTTCGCTCTCCTCTCGGTCCTGGTCACCTCCGGCTCACAGGTCGTGTACGGGGAGGCGATCTGGGACCCGGTCCAGCTCGTCGCCAGGACCGACGACGTCTTCGGGTTGCTCTACGCCCTGGTGACGGTGCTGGTCGCGACGGTCTCCGTGAACATCGCGGCGAACGTCGTGTCACCCGCGTACGACCTGGCGAACCTCGCCCCCAAGTTCATCAACTTCCGTATGGGCGCCCTGATCACGGGTGTCGTCGGCGTTCTCATCATGCCGTGGAAACTCACCGAGACCCCGGAGCTGTACATCTTCACCTGGCTCGGCCTGGTCGGCGGACTGCTCGGTACGGTCGCGGGCATCCTGATCGCCGACTACTGGATCGTCCGCCGCACCGTGCTCGACCTCGCGGACCTCTACCGGCCCGGCGGCCGTTACTGGTACGCGAACGGCTGGAACTGGCGGGCGGTCGTCGCGTTCGCCGTCGGCGGCATCCTGGCGATCGGAGGCTCCCACTCGGCCCCCGGCACGGGCCCGTTCCCGGCCGACGGGCTGATCCCGATCCTCAAGCCGCTGGCGGACTACGGCTGGGCGGTCGGGCTGGCCTCGTCGCTGGTGCTGTACGCGGTGCTCAGCGGCCGTCGGTCCGGCGTCATACCGGCGCCATCGGACGGCTCAGCAGCGCACTGATGTCGAATGTCCGGTCCGGTGGCGGTGTGGCCGTGGGCACCGGCCTGTCGAAAGCCGAGAAGCCCACGATCGCGTTCGCCCCACCGCCCTGCACCGTGAGCCTCAGCGGGTACGGCGTGCCCGTGGCCGCGACGTACGTCGTCAGCGTCCGACCGTCCCTGAGCCTGGTCAGCGGGATCACCGAAACCCCGTCGAGCGTGGTCTTCCTGCCCTTGTTCAGCGTGCCCCGGTCGTTGTTCGCGTGGTCGCTGACCAGCACCCGGAAGGTGTCCAGATCGCATCCGTCCGCCATCTCGCGCACCCTCGGGTCGGTGGCCGAGCCTTTCATGTAACGCCCCTTGAGGATTGCGGCGAAGGCCGGGCCGCCGTAGGGAACCTGGTTCTTCCAGAAGTCCGCATCCGGCTTGACCCAGACGTCGTTGCCGCGCTTCACGATCCGGACCGACCCCTGACTGCTGCCGAGGTCCACCGAACCGGTGCAGTTGCCGTCCCGGTCCAAAGTGAGATCCAGAGCCATCGGCGGACTGTCGTTGCCGAGGTCGCCTCGCATGTTGAGGTGCAGGGAGTGGGCGCTCAGGAGCGCGTCGCGTGAGCGGTCGGCGATCTGCTGGGCGGAGAGCGTGTCGATGCCGTCGTCCGCCCGGGCCGCACCGCCGCCGATGACACCACCGCTCGTGAGCCCCAGTACGAGGACCGCCGCCCAGGCGGCCTGGCGTGTGCCGATGAGTTGGCCGGTCACGGCGTCTCCCTCGAAGGGCCCGTCGGGCCTGTTCAGGTGTGCGATCCGATCCTTTTGAGAGTACGACGGGCCAGGACGGGCCGCGCGGCGGAGGAGCCGTCGAACCGACCGTCGCGCCCAGGTGGCCGGACCGATTCCCGTCTCGACGAAGCATTCCGGTCCAGGAACCCCGCGAGCGCACCCGCCGGCCGCTCCCACCGCCGGTCCGGATCACTGTCCACCCACGGATGGCCGGCGTGGCACGCGACTCCACCGAACGGTTGAGCGGACCGCCCACTACTCGTTACCCTCCGGTAAGTTCGTGCGGGCGTACAGGTGCGGGCGTGCGCACCTGCCGATGCGAGGAAAGCTGGCAGCCCATGTCCTCAACGGAAGCCGTGGAAACCACCGAACCGGCCGGCCCGGCCGGACTGGCCGACAGCGCACGGGAGCTGGCCGAAGGCCGTACCACCTCGACCGAGCAGGTGTCCGCCGCCCTGAGCCGTATCGAAGCGAGCCAGGGCACCCTCAACGCCTTCAGGCACCTGCGCGCCGAGGCCGCCCTCGCCGAGGCTGCCGAGGCCGACCGCCGGCTTGCCGCGGGGGAGCGGCTGCCCCTGCTCGGGGTGCCGGTCGCGGTCAAGGACGACACCGACGTCGTCGGGATGCCGACCTACTTCGGCTGCGACGGCGATCTGCCCGCCGCCACCGCCGACAGCGAGGTCGTACGCAGACTGCGCGCCGCCGGGGCCGTGATCGTCGGGAAGAGCAACTCCTGCGAGCTGGGCCAGTGGCCGTTCACCGAGGGCCCCGCCTTCGGCGCCACCCGCAACCCCTGGAACAACGGACACACCCCCGGCGGTTCGTCCGGCGGTTCCGCGGCGGCCGTAGCGGCCGGGCTCGTACCCGCCGCGCTCGGTTCGGACGGCGCCGGGTCCGTCCGTATCCCCGCAGCCTGGACCCACCTCGTCGGCATCAAACCGCAGCGCGGCCGGATCTCCGTCCACCCGCAGAGCGACGCCTTCCAGGGCCTGACCGTCAACGGGCCGCTGGCCAGGACCGTCGCCGACGCCGCCCTGCTGCTCGACGCGGTCGCCGGACCCCACCCGGACGACCCGCACCGCCCGCCCCCCGTCGAGGCCTCGGCCGCCGCCCGCCGCGACCCGGGCAGACTGCGCATCGCCCTCGCCTGGCGCCCCCCGCTCACCCTCACCGGCTCCGCACTCCACCCCGATGTGCGACGGGCCGTCACCGCACTGGCGGAGGCCCTCGCACGCCTCGGCCACGACGTGGAGGAGGCCAGGCCCCGCTACGGGCTGATCGGCCTCGGTTTCATCCCCCGCGCCACCGCCGGGATCGCCGAACTCGCCGCCCGCCACCCCGAGCCCGCCCTCCTCGACCCGCGCACCCGCAGCGCCCTGCGCACCGGCACCCGTCTGGGCGGCCGGGTGGTGCGCGCTGCCAGGGAGCGGGAGGTGCGCCAGCACCGCAGGATCGGCGCGTTCTTCCACAGGTCCGGGGCCGGCGCCGGGTACGACGTACTGCTCACCCCGACGACCGCCTTGCCACCGCCCCCGATCGGCAGGTTCGACGGGCTGAGCGCCTGGCGCACCGATGTGGCGATGGCCGAGGCCTGCCCGTACGCCTGGCCCTGGAACGTACTGGGCTGGCCCGGCATCAACGTACCGGCCGGGTTCACCTCCGACGGGCTGCCCGTCGGCGCCCAGCTGCTCGGCCCCTCCCGCAGCGAGGAACGGCTGATCTCACTCGCCGCCCAGCTGGAGGCCGACCGCCGCTGGTACGAGCACCGGCCACCCGCGCCGTCCCCCTCGGTCAGGCCGGGCGGCGGGCGCTGACCAAGCGCCGGCAGTTCAATGCCGCGGGCGTACCGATGTGGCGCGCAACGAGCGCGAGCCGGGCGCGCTTCATCACCTCGAGTCGGGTGCGCGAGCGCCTCGGGGGTAGCTGGGGCCGGTGCCTGACGCGCCAACGCCCGGCCGCCGTAACCTGCTCAGCAGGCAGGTTCACTGCTCGCATCGGACTGTGTGAGGACGCGCCGAAGCCGGCGGGAACGGGCGTTGCGAGCGTCCTGGCTGAGAGCTGCCCGTGGCGCGAAGGTGTCGAAGCCGTGGAAGGCTCCGGCCCTACGAGCCTGCGTGATCACGGGCGAGTGCTTGCTCCCGCCGGATGCCACACGGCATCCGGCGGGGTGCTCAAGGCACCCGGGCAATCCACTCCTCGGTGGCGAACTTCGTCCGCACCAGCTCCTGCGCCCGGGTCATCTCTTCCACTGTGACTGCGCCGGTGGTCAGCCCGTAGCGGTTGCGGAAGGAGGCGATCATGTTCTCGATCACCTGTTCCCGGGCGAGGCCGGTCTGGCGACGGAGCGGATCGACGCGCTTCTTGGCGCTCTTGGTGCCCTTGTCGGACATCTTCTCCTTGCCGATCCGCAGCACCTCCAGCATCTTGTCCGCATCGATGTCATAGGACATCGTCACGTGATGCAGGACGGCACCAGGGCCACCATCAGAGCCGACGATCCGCTTCTGTGCGGCGCCGGCGATCTTTCCGGCATCGGTGGCGATGTCGTTGAGGGGCTGGTACCAGGCCTTGATGCCCATGTCGCCGAGGGCGCCCAGCACCCAGTCGTCAAGGTAGGCGTAGCTGTCGGCGAAGGAGAGGCCGGAGACCAGCGACTCCGGCACGGACAGGGAGTACGTGATGGTACTCATGGGCTCTACGAACATGGCCCCACCACCAGAAATGCGGCGTACCACGGTCACTCCGTGCTTTGCCGCCCCTCCGGGGTCCACCTCGTTGCGCAGCGACTGGAAGCTGCCGATCACCACAGCAGGCGAGGCCCATTCCCAGACCCGCAGCGTGGGAGCCCGCCGCCCGGCGGCCACCTCGGCGGTGAGGACCTCGTCCAGTGCCATGTGCAGGGCCGGGGCCTGTGGTTCCGTGTGCACCAACTGCCAGTCGTAGTCGCTCCACTCGGTCGCATGGGCCAGCGCTCGCCGAACAGCGATGCCGACGCCCTCCGCGGTCAGTCCGAGCATGACGGTCGACTCCGGCAGCCCCGCCGTGATCCGGGCCGCCAGGCCTGCGGCGTCCGTTGAGGACGGGGCACCCTCCAGGGCCCTGTTGATCGAGAGGATTGCTTCGTCGGGTTCCAGGAAGAAGTCCCCGGCAACGCGCACATTGCGTAGTACGCCTTCCTCGACGTCCAGATCTACGACGACAAGCTTGCCGCTGGGCACCTTGTACTCGCCATGCACGGCTCTGTTCCCTTCCAGTGCGCGACGTGGATCTTGAGCCTGCTGCTCCGACGTGAGATAGACGCGCACATACTTTCCATCGCAGCCTAATGCTCGCTCGTGACGAGCGGCTACGCAGCTTCGACGCTGCTGGAGCGGCATCGGAAGCGCGACCGTCAGGCTTGTCATACGCCTGCGGGCCGAACAGAACCTGGCGTACAGCTCGACTCCTCTGCCGCTACCTGCAGCTTTGCTTCTAGTCGGCCTGCAGGCCTGGGACGGCACGAGCGTCGGCGGTGCGCCACGCTGCCGCAGTGGGCTGTCACACTGCGAACTCCGTCTCTCTCCGGCACGGCCGGGAAGCCGGCCAGGGTGATTTCGGCATGGGTCACGACCGGTTTGCTGCCATGGGGCCGGTTCATCCTCGCGATCCTGCTCACTCGATTGCGGCAAGGCGACGCCACGCGACGACTTATGACAAGCGCCAGTGGGCCGCTGCTGGGAGAATGCAATCGTGCGGACTGTTGGTGTTGAGGAGGAACTGCTGCTCGTCGACACATCCAGCGGTGAGCCCCGGGCGCTTTCGACGGCCGTGCTGGCCGTCGCCCAACGCCGGTCGGAGGGAGACTCGGTCTTCGAGCCGGAGCTTCATCATCAGCAACTGGAATTCGCCACCGAACCGTGCAGTGAGATGCGCGAACTCGCGGACGAAATCCGCCGCTGGCGCGCTGAGGCCGCAGAGAGTGCCGCCCGGACCGGGGCAGCTGTGGTGGCCCTCGCAACGGCCCCTTTGCCGGTCAGCCCCTCGATCGGTCTGGGTGAGCGGTACAGCTGGCTGGCTGACAGGTTCGGTCAGACCACCCAGGAACAGCTGACGTGCGGATGCCACGTACACGTTTCCGTGTCCTCTGACGAGGAGGGCGTCGGTGTGCTGGACCGGGTGCGCACATGGTTGCCTGTCCTGCTGGCACTGAGCGCCAACTCGCCGTTTTGGCAAGGCAGCGACACCAAGTACAGCAGTTACCGGAGCAGGGTCTGGGGGCGCTGGCCCTCCGCCGGACCGGTCGAGATCTTCGGTTCCGCAGAGCGCTACCACGAACAGGTCCAGGCACTCATCGACACGGGAGTCCTGCGTGACGAAGGAATGATCTATTTCGACGCGCGGCTTTCGCACCGGTACCCGACGATCGAGATCAGAGTGGCGGACGTGTGCCTGTACCCGGCCGACACCGTGCTGCTTGCTACGCTCGTCCGCGGCCTCGTCGAGACCGCGGCACGCGAATGGCGTGCCGGCGATCCGCCGGACCCCACGGGAGTGGGCGTCCTGCGTATGGCTGCCTGGCAAGCCAGCCGGTCGGGACTGGAGGGGCAACTGCTCCACCCCCGCACCATGCGCCCCGAGCCCGCGGCCGATGTCGTCGGGGCCCTGCTCGCGCACGTTCGAAGTGCGCTGGAGGACAGTCACGACTTCGCTTCGGCTGAAAAGGCGCTCATGGACGTACTGGAGCGGGGGACCGGGGCACAGACCCAACGGGAACTGCTCGCTCGCACGGGAAGTCTTCGTGACGCAGTGGCCGAGTGCGTGTCCAGGACACGTGGCTGACCGTGGGGAGGTCGCCCATGTCCTCCAGGAAATGAGACCGAGCGGTCCTCGGTCGCGCTGATGACCTTGATCGGGATGCTGTCCAGGCCAAAACTGACCGCTCCAAGGGCCGCGGCATACGTACCTCCAGGCCCCATGGCGGGTTTGGGACGGGAAGCGGACCGACGCGCCGGGAAGGGAGGCGACCTGTCCCCGTGCGGAGGCAGGGGAGGGGCGCGGCTGGGCCACCGCCCGTACTTCCTTGTGCGGGTCGGGCGTGATCGCATTACAAAGACGCCGACCGGAGCGCAGTCGGCCCGGCCACGTCGAGAGAGCCGGCCAGCTCTCAGGGTGGACCTCCCGGCCGGTCATGGCGGCAAGACGGCAGCGTCAGGCCCGAGAGGAGTGCCGAGCGAACTGAGGAAGTTCGTCACGCTGCTTCGTACCAGTGCGCCCGCCCGCCGCGCCATTCGATCCAGTGGGGGTCTTCGACGAGTTCCCAGGCGTTGTCGAGCCCGGCACGCCTCAGGAATTCGACGAGGTCGCTGTCGTTGTGGGCGATCCCGACGACCTTCCCTTTGATGGCGACTCTCCGTCCGCCAGAACGGGAGAGGCCGTGGACGACTATCGGAGCCTTCATCTCTTCAGGGTGCGACGGGGTGCTGCTCACAGCACCCCGAGTTCCATCTGGCCTGCAGTGCGCGCACGCCCGGATTCCCTTAGCGAGAGCGGCGAGGGCCTGCTCGCGACTGATTGGTTGGTGACGTTCCTTCCTGTTCCGGTCGGGGTTCACTGCCTCGTTGTGGTCAGCCCCACTGCCCGCCGGCCAGCGGCGGGGTGTTCATGCCCGCGCCATGTCGTACGCCGCGCAGAAAAGCCGACAACGCCTCCTGTGCCGACCGGGCCGGCTGCCACGCCAGCAGGTCGTGCGCCCGGGCGCAGTCGAGGACCGGCAGGCGCAGCACCGCGTCGAAGAGATGCGGGGAGGCCGGCACGGCGTGGGCGCGCCATGCCACCGACAGAGCCGTCCGTACCAGTGTCGTCGGGAGGCGTACCGCTCGGGCGTCGAGCAGATCCGCGAGCTCCCGCGGACCGAGGACCGGCTGCGCTGCCAGATTGAACGAGCCCCGTACGTCTGTGAGCACGGCCGCCCGATAGGCCTGCGCCGCGTCATCGGTATGGAGGACCTGGAGCCGCAGCCCCGGCAGGTCCGGCACGAACGGGAGAAGGCCCGGGCGCAGCAGGGCGCCGGGGACGTAACGGCCCGCGAAGATGCGACGTTGCTCACTGGCGGCCTGCTCCTTGAACAGGAACCCGGGCCGCATCCTCACCACCCGGACTTCCGGGTGACGCAACTCGAAGGAGTCCAATACCCGCTCCAGGTAAGACTTCTCCCGGCAATAGGCGGCATCCGGCCACCCGTGGGTGGGCCAATCCTCGTCCACCCCCGGCACGTTCTTCGGACCGGGGGAGTAAGCGCCCACTGAAGAGGCGTGCACCAGGGCCGGCACGCCCGCGCGCGCCACGGCGTCGAAGACCCGCACGGACCCCAGGACGTTGCTTCGCCAGGTGACCACTGGATCGTGCGTGGGCTGGAAACGCCAGGCCAGGTGGACAACGGCATCGGCGTCGGCCAGATGCTGGTCCAGCACGCCCGGGCTGTCCTCGTGGGAGAGGTCCACGGAGGCCCACCGCACCCCCGGGACGGATGCCTCCGGCCGCCGTCGCGCGAGACCGAGGACATCCGCCACGTCCGGGTCCTCCGAGAGGGCTCTGACGACACTGGTCCCCACATTGCCGGTGGCCCCCGTCACCACCACGCGCAAGCCCGCATGTGTGCTCATGGTCATTCCGCCCTTTCCGAAGGATCGTGCGGGAACGCCGTCCGTGCATTCACCGTGCCCCGGCAAGCCGAAGCCTGCTCCGGCGCAGCGCCTCCTGCGAGTGCCGGTCGTCCGGCGGGGCTAGGGGTGCAGGAGGGTCTTGACCATCCCGTCCTCCTTGTCCTGGAACATCGCGTACGCCTTCGGGGCGTCCGACAGCGGTAGGTGATGGGTGGCGAATCCGTCCACTCCGAGCACGTCCTCGTCGTCGAGCAGGGGAAGGATCTCCGGCACCCAGTGCCGGACGTTGGCCTGACCCATACGCACCTGGATCTGCTTGTCGAACAGGGTCAGCAGCGGCAGTGGATCCGCCGCGCCTCCGTAGACGCCGGAGATCGAGATGGTTCCGCCACGGCGCACCACGTCGATCGCGGTGTAGAGGGCGGCCAGACGGTCCACACCCGCGTGCTCCATGAGCCTCCGGGCGACCATGTCGGGCAGCAGACCGGTGGCCCACTGCGCGGTTTTCGCGAGCGGCGCGCCGTGGGCCTCCATCCCGACCGCGTCGATGACGGCGTCGGTTCCCCGGCCGTGGGTGATCTCCCGGATTGCGTCCGGCAGCTCCTTGCCGTAGCGGTTCATGTCGAAGATCTGAATGCCCCGCGCGGCCGCCCTGGCGAGGCGTTCGGGCACCAGGTCGACGCCGATCACCAATTCGGCGCCAAAGTGCCGGGCGACCCTGGTCGCCATGTCCCCGATGGGCCCGAGCCCCAGCACCGTGACGCTGGCCCCGGGAGGAACGGACGCGTACCGTACCGCCTGCCAGGCGGTGGGCAGCACGTCGGACAGGTAGACGTATCGGTCGTCGGACGGCCCGTCCGGAACCGGGATCGGCAGCGTGTTCCCGAACGGCACGCGCAACAGTTCCGCCTGCCCGCCGGGCACCTGCCCGTACAACTTCGTGTACCCGAACAATGCTGCTCCGGTCCCCTTCTCGCGGACCTGCGTGGTTTCGCATTGGGACTGCAGCCCCCTTTCGCACATGAAGCAGGTGCCGCAGGAGACGTTGAATGGGACCACGACACGGTCACCCACCCGCACCGCCGTGACGTCGCGGCCGGCCTCCTCCACCACCCCCATCGGTTCGTGACCGAGGACATCGCCCGGCTCCAGGTACGGTCCGAGCACTTCGTACAGGTGCAGGTCGGAACCACATATCCCGGTGGATGTGATGCGTACGACGATGTCGGTGGGGCCTTCGATGTGTGGATCCGGGACGTCCTCCACCCGCACGTCCCGACGTCCCTGCCAGGTGAGTGCACGCATGGTGTCTCTCCTCACTGCGGTACCTCTAGATCGCGGGCCGGGTGCTCCCGGCGGGTCGCTCTCCACCCCGCCGCCGGCGGGAGCGCCCAGTCGCCGGTGCCTCGGCATCACATCCGCTGCCTCCAGCACGGTCACGCTCCCAGGCCTGGCCACGTGCGTCGCCGATACGGGCCGACCTATCCAGCCAACCAGTGGCTGGGCCACCTCGCCTCCTGTGGCGCGGATGCTGGAGGCATTCGCCTCCTCGCCCGCGCACCGCGGGACAGGCCGAGCCTGGCTTGAGACGGTGGAATCCATTGAATGTGAGGCGTCAGGTTCCCAAAGAGACGGCTGGCGTCCGGGGCGAGCAGGGGATTTATCATGGCCGACAGCGCAAAGAGACTCCACGAGAGCGCCCTCGACTACCTACCCAGCAGGGGTGGCCTGCCCGCTCTGCGCCGTGCGGCGGCCGATTGCCGAGGGTGTGCGTTGTATGCGGACGCCACGCAGACGGTCTTCGGTGCCGGTCCGGCCGACGCGCGCACGGTTCTGGTCGGGGAGCAGCCGGGCGACCAGGAGGACCGCCAGGGCAAACCGTTCGTCGGCCCGGCGGGCGGGCTGCTGCGCAAGGCACTGGCCGAAGCCGGGATCGACGAGAACCAGGTCTACTTCACCAACGCCGTCAAGCACTTCAAGTTCGCGCCCCTTACGGATACGCGAAAGCGGCGTATCCACAAGACACCGAACCTTCGGGAGATTACAGCCTGCCGCCCTTGGCTGGCTGCCGAACTGCGCCGGATCGATCCAGAACTTGTTGTGGCACTGGGCGCGACCGCAGGCAAGGCCCTGTTCGGCAGCTCCTTCAGGGTGTCCGAGGCGCGCGGCGCGCTGCTGCCCCTGCCGGACCTGTCTGACTGGGACATCCCCGCGGAGCAGGATGCCGTCCCGGAGGCCGACGCGAACAACCACCGGTTCCTCGCCACGGTGCATCCCTCGGCCGTGCTGCGGGCGAAGAACCGGGACGAGGCGTACCGAGGTCTGCTTTCGGATCTGCGGGTGGCCGCACGGTTCCTCGCCTGAGGCCTCGATTTGCGACGCGGGCTCGGTTTGCTGAGCGTAAGAAGCCACCTACCCAGAGGTGTGGCCTTGCACCGGGCGCTCCCCTCGTTGTTCCGCGAGGCGTCGCCATGCGTCAGGGGCGCCCTCGCGCGCGAAGCCCAGGGCCACGGCCCGGCGATGCCCCGCCCGCACAGTACCTTCCTGGGCACCGCCGGCAAGTCCGGTAAGGCGCTCCCGCTTGCCGGGGGCAGGGAATCCCCTCGACTGCGGTGTCGGCGGCTGATGCCGCTCCGGCTGGTGAAGACCGGGTGGGGGTGCTCGCCTTGTTCAAGCTCTGTGGAGTGTCGGCGGTGAGCGGCGGAATGGACTGGACGGGCCGAAACACTGCTGGTCACCCCGGTCGGCCGGCAGCCGTGTGCGGGTGCTCCGATCCCGTTCCATGGATTGCGCCGGACCCCGAACTCTGCCGGACAAGTGGTAGAGCCGGTCATTCGCCGCGGCCGGTGATGAAGTCGCGTACACGGTCGACCAGCCCCAGCCCAGGAGAAAGGATCTTGCTGGCCAGTGGGGAGCTCGGGACGCCGGGGTGCGGACGGGTGGGAGCCGTCTCCTTCGCCATACGGACGTCCTGCCCCAGAAGATCCAGAAGCTCTGGACCACAGGCCGCGCGGAGCTGGATGAACAGATTGCCTTCCTCGTCCTGGACATGTGCGCGGACCTCGGTGCGGAGCTTGACGAACAGGTGGATGAGCTCGGGATCGTCTGCATCCATCCCCTCAAGGTCTTTCAGCAGCCGCTCGACACGGACGTGATCGGCAGTTTCCTTATCGACCAGCGCATCGCCGCCCGGGACGTGCTCTCGCACTGCCGGATACAGGTGCCGCTCCTCTGCGACTGCGTGCCGTACGAGCCCAATGGTCAGTTGGTCGAGCAGCCGTCTGCGTTCTGGGCCTCGTGCCGGAACGGCTTCGATCCGGTCGAAAAGTTCGTCCACCTCACGGTGGTCGGCCGTCAGCTCCTCGACGACATCGCCGCCATGCCGCATGATGCATACCGCCTTCAGGTCCAGACGCGCGGCCGGAACCGGACACGCGGAAAAACGAAACGCATTCACGGCCGCGCAACAGACATCCGCCCATGCAGCGGCTCTGCCTGCCATGCAGGCTCGTTTCTTCGACCCCGCCGCCGGCCGGCCCGGAACGCTTGCTCGGCGGGCCGTCCGATGTCAATGACCGAGTGCTTTGCGCAGCTCCTCTTTGTTCATCGTCGAGCGGCCCTCGACGTGCTTCTTCTTCGCCTCTTCGTACAGCTGGTCCTTCGTTGGCCCCTGCGCTCCACGATGGGACCGCTCACCGCCGCGTTGTGAGGCGGATTTCGGATCGCGCGTTGAGGTCTTGCTGGCTGTTTTGGCCTCCCCGGACCGGGCCCGTTCCTTGTTCACCGTGCGCGCCGCAAGCTCCTTCGCACGCTCCTCGGAAGCACCGCGTTTTTGCGCACTCTCCTTGATGTGCTCGTACTGCCTCTCCCGCTTACGACTCGAACCTGCAGGCATCAAACGCTCCTTTTCTCATGTCCGACTCTGCGTACACGGAAGTCCGCGAAGACTCCCGCGCCAAGCGGGCCACCCCTCACCGGGCCGCCGCGTCACTCCACCCATACGCCCCCCGTGCCCCCCACGCCACCCGGGACAGCCCGGGGACACGTGTGGGGGCACTCGCGGGGGAGTGGTAGCGGCGGGGCCACTGCTGACGGTCGCGCGAGTGCAGCGTGCACAGGCGTTTCTGGCGAGGATCGAGCGGATGTGGGCCAGCTCGGGCAGGGACACGGCAGCGTTGGTGCCGCTGATCCACAGCATGCGGATCGAACCCCCGGCCATTCCTGTCGGATCACCTCAAGGTCGGCGAGGTCGCGTCGCCCCGGTGGCCGGCTCACCGCTCGGGCGGGGGCGCGAGGTGCACCGGCCAGTCGTCGCCCCCAGCCGGTCGCGTACTTCCACCACGACGGGGAACAACTTCTCTACGAGAGGTCGGCGGAACCTCGTGACCGCATCAGCCGACACGCTCGGGCCATGTTCTCGGGGCGCTCCGTCCCAAGGGGGCATGAACGCTGCGGTGGGCGATGCCTTTCGGCGGCATGCATGAGGGCCCCGCCTCCGCAGAGCCACCCCTCGGAGGTGTTCTCCGAATGACCACCACACTCAAGGTCACGTCTCTAACGCCCGTACATCGTGACCGTCTCCTGAGCCTTGCCGACAACGTAGGGTTCCCCGCAGCGCATCGACTCTTCGAGGAACACATGGCTGCCGACCACTTCTGGATTTTGAAGACCGGCGCGGTGACCCTCGACGCACAGGTTACTCACCGGCGTCGCGCAGAAATAGAAACACTGGGGCCGGGCGAGCTGATCGGACTGTCGTGGCTCTTCCCGCCCTTCGAGTGGGAACTGGGGGCCGAGACGATGAGCCCCGTCCGCGCCTACGAATTCGAAGCACCCCAGGTACGGGCGCTGTGCCGAGCGGACCCCGAATTCGGATTCGCGATCAGTCAGTGGGTCGGCCTGGTGCTCACCCAACGGCTGCACGCGACGCGCGGCCGGCTGCTCGACCTCTACGAATCCGCCTCGCGGTCCTGAGTCTCTTCGGAAAGGATCAGCACCCTCGCCCGGGTGGGTCCGCGCTGCCCCTCGGCGGCCCAGTCCACTCGGGTAACCCGGAGGGGGCTGCTCGTCATGTGTCGGACACGGTGAAGAGGCCGCCTTCGGGGTCACGGATGATGAAGGCGTCCTTCGATGAACCGGCAAGTGAGGGTACCGGTGAGGATTCGCCCCCGGCGCTGACGGCGGCTGCCGCGATCTGTTTGCTGCCCTCGACGTGGAAGTCGACGATCCACCGGGGCCGGATTGTCGGGTCCGGGGCCGATTCGATGCCCCCGCCGCGAAGGGTCGCGACGGTGTGGCCTGCGACCTGGACGAGGACGTGGTCCTGCGCGTAGTCGACCGTGCAGCCGCCGGGCGGTTTGGCCCAGTCGAAGACCTCTGCGTAGAAGATGGCGGCCTCGAAGACGTGGCGTGTCTGCAGGTCCAGCTGTGCGGGTGCGCTGCCGCGGCCTACCGACCAGGAAAGGGCCGGGCCTTCCCAGAAACCGAAGGTGGCCCCCTCACGGTCGGCGGCGATCGCGGCACGTCCTGCGCCCAGTTTCAGAGGCCCGACGGCGAGAGTGGCGCCGCGCTCCCTGAGCCGGTCCGCCGTCTCATCGGCGTCGTCGACCGCGAAGTACGGGGTCCAGACGGTGGGAGGGCTGGCGGCGGGGGAGCAGCATCCGATCCCGGCGACGGGGTTGCCGTGCGTCATGGCCACCGAGAACTCGCTGCCCAGGGAGCTGTCACGGAATTCCCACTCCATGACCTCGGCGTAGAAGGTCTGTGCTGCGTGCAGATCGTGCGTCAGCAGGCTGACCCAGCAGGGTGCGCCGATCACCGGCATGATCTGTTCGAGGGCCGGCATTCGATGCTCCTTCTGGTGAATGAATCGTCCGCGTCAGGAATGCTGCGGTGTGACGGGCGGGTTCAGCCCGTGGTCTTGCGGCCGCTCAGTAGGTCGCGTACGCGGTCCACGAGCCCCGCACCGGGCGCGAGCAGCTTGTTGGCGGGCGGGGTGTGGGGGAGGGAGGGGTGCGGGCGGGTGGGGGCGGTTTCCTTGGCGCGGCGGACCAGCTGCCCCAGCTCGTCCAGCTTCTCGGGCGAGCAGGAGGCTGCGAGCTTCGGGAAGAGGTCGTTCTCCTCCTCGCTCAGGTGGGTGGCGAACTCGCGCTTCAGTTTCATGACGATGTCGTTGAACTGTGGATCGTCGGCGTTCAAATCTTCAAGGTCCTTGAGCATCTTCTCGATCTTGGTGTGCTCGGCCAGCTCCTTGTCCGCCAGCTCCTCACCGCCGCGGACCTGCTTGCGTACGGTCGGGTACAGGTGCATTTCCTCGGCCACCGAGTGCTGCACCAGTTCCGCGGTCAGCCGGTCCGCCAGTTCCCGCCGCTGCGGATGGTCGACGGGCTGCGCTTCGATCCGCTGGAACAACTCTTCCACTTCACGATGATCGGCCGTGAGCTCCGCGATCACATTGCCACCGTGTCCCATGACAATCGCTTCCTCGGGTTCGTTGCCCCACAGGCGGGGTGACCCAGCCATCAGGCCACGGGAGGAAAACCGGTGCTTCGCGGGCCATGCCGGACCGGGACTCACCTCCCCGGCTCAGTGGCACCCTGAGCACGCTTGAACGGCCCCGGTTCCCTGGGGCCCGCAGGGCCTGCGGCATGTATGGGTGGGCTTCGGCTCCTGCTGTCGAGAATCGCCTCCAGTTCTTCGAGGCCGGCCTGCTTCAGGAAGAGCAGAACACCACGGTCGGAATGGGCCGGACCCGTGATCTCCACTCTGTCCCATGACTGACCACGACACGTCGCCGCCGGTTGGTCAGGGGCCGCGTACCACGATCGTCGGGGCCAGGCTCTTGCCCTCACCGTGCACCCGGCCGTACTCCACCGCACCTCAGCGCCGCTGCGCCCGCGCCCGATCCCGCACCGCCGGGCCGGGTCGGGAGTCCCCGCCCAGGCGTGACATTCCGGCGCACCGTGGCGTCCAACTGCCCCTTCCTGCTCTTCTCCGCAGCGATGACCGGCCCGTACGTCCTGTCCTTCCTCGAGGTGTTACCGCAGGGCCGGAGCAGGTCCGGAGGGACGCTGGTCAGAGCCAGCCTGCACGGCGGAAGGTTCGGTGGATGACGAGGCAGGCGGTAGCCATGACTCCGAGGGCGAGGGGATACCCGTAGGTCCAGCGCAGCTCCGGCATGTCGTCGAAGTTCATGCCGTACACGCCGCAGACCATCGTCGGTACGGCGATGATCGCCGCCCATGCCGTGATCTTGCGCATGTCCTCGTTCTGGGCGACGGTCACCTGGGCGAGGTGGGCCTGGAGGATCGAATCGAGCAGGGCGTCGAACGACGTGATCTGCTCGATGACGCGGGCCAGGTGGTCGGCGACGTCACGGAAGTACGGCTGCATCTCCGGGCTGACCGGCGGCATGGGCCGGGTGACCAACGCCTGCAGCGGTCGGTCCAGTGGTGCCACCGCACGCTTGAGCTCCAGTAGTTCGCGCTTGAGCTGGTAGATCCGGCCCGCGTCACCACGAGCGGCGTGCCCACTGAAGACATCGGTCTCGGCGGCGTCGATATCGATCTGCACCGAGTCCGCCACAGCCAGGTAGTCGTCGACCACATGGTCGGCTATCGCGTGCAGTACGGCTGCGGGCCCCTTGGCCAGTTGCGCGGGGGCAGCTTCCAACGCCTCGCGGAGCGGACCGAGCGAACCGTGCGCGCTGTGCCGGACGGTGATCACGAAGTCGGAACCGGTGAAGATCATCAGCTCCCCGGTGTCCACCACCTCGCTGGTGGCGGTGAGCTCCTCGTGCTCGACATAGCGGCAGGTCTTGAAGACGGCGAACAGCGTCTCGCCGTACCGCTCCACCTTCGGCCGCTGGTGGGCATGCACCGCGTCCTCGACTGCCAGCGGATGCAGGCCGAACAGCTCGGCGATTCCCGCGAATTCCGTCTCGGAGGGCTCGTGCAGCCCGATCCACACGAAGCCGCGGCCGGACTTGCGGACCCGCCGCAGAGCTTCGTCCGTCGGGCAGGCAGTCGGCTGCCGTACGCCGTCTTCGTAGATCACGCAGTTGACCACCGCGCTGCCCAGCGGAGAGCGGGCAGGGTGGCTCAGGTCGACCTTCCGGCGGTAGGCGCGGCGCACCGCACGTCGGAGATTGCGGATCATCGGCACATCGAGCTCCTTCGGACAGCAGGTCGCCAGTGTGCCGCCGGCCGTTGTGGGCCTGGGGATGAGGAGGGGCGGGCGTACGGCCGGAGCGTTTTCGACGACGGTGTTCAAAAGCCTGCCCCAAGGCCCCGGCCGCTGCCGAGGTGATTCCGCCTCAAGTGCGGCGAACTTGGTGGTGACGAGACTGTACGTTGCCGGCGTCAACCGCCTGCTGTGGAGCCGCTTTTGCCACCTCGCAGAGGCCCGCCGCCGCAGAGCCTGTCGGGTGACCTCCGACCGGGCGGCCACGCCCTGGCACGCACGCTTCCCGCGTTGTCGTCAGCCACCAACTCCCCCATAGCTTGAGGGCCTTGAAGGCATGGGGCCCCCTTCGCGTTGACTTCCTCCTCCGCCTTGGAATCGCACGCACCAGACCGCGTCCGCCATCCGATCGGAGGCCACCCGACAGGCTCTCAGTCGTGTACGGCAGCGCCGCCGAGGTGGTGGTCGGCGAGGTTCAGGACTTCGTTGACCACGCGCCGCAAGTGCCCGTTGGACAGGCCGTAAATCATGCGCCGACCTTCCTTGCGTACGGACACGAGCCCCGCCAGTCGCAGCTTGGCCAAGTGCTGACTGACCGCCGGACGAGCGGCTCCGCAGGCTGCCGTCAGTGTGGTGACATCCGCTTCACCTTTGCCGAGGGTGTGCACCAGTGCGAGCCGGGTGCGGTCGGCGAGCAGGCCCAGGACCGCGGCGGCGTGCGTGAGCTGTTCGGTGCCTGGATCTTGCGGGTGCGTAGCGGGTGCAGGTGATAGGTGCATGCGTGCGCTCATGTGTACATAATGGATCGGGGCGCCTTGTGGTGTCCACATCCCCGTCCCGCGTCGAAAGGCCGGACCATGAGCGAGCAGCCTGGACACCACCCGCACGAGTACCGGCACATTCGCGACCATGACCACGGGCGGGACAGCCGGCATGCCCATGGGAACGGTGGCACCGGCTGCCGGGCGCGGTGGCGGCATCGGCTCGGCCACCTGGTGAAACCGCACTCGCACGAGTCCGCCGACAAGGTCGACCGTGCCCTGGAGTCCTCCGCGCAGGGCATGCGGGCGCTATGGATTTCTCTGGCGGTGCTCGGCGTCACGGCTGTGACGCAGGCTGTGGTGGTCGTCCTGTCCGGCTCGGTGGCTCTGCTCGGCGACACCGTGCACAACGCGGCCGACGCACTTACCGCAGTGCCGTTGGGCGTGGCCTTCGTCCTGGGTCGCCGGGCGGCGAACCGCCGCTTCACCTACGGCTACGGGCGGGCCGAGGACCTGGCCGGGATCGTCATCGTGCTGACCATTGCGGCCTCCGCATTCTTTGCCGCCTGGACCGCGATCGACCGGCTGCTGAACCCGCGGGGGATCAGCTACCTGCCCGCCGTCGCTGCCGCGGCCGTGGTCGGCTTCATCGGCAATGAGTGGGTGGCTCGCTATCGCATCCGAGTCGGACGCGAGATCGGCTCTGCTGCCTTGATCGCCGACGGACTGCACGCCCGAACCGACGGATTCACCTCGCTCGCCGTGTTGTTGGGCGCAGGTGGTGCCGCGATCGGTTGGCGGCTTGCCGACCCGATCGTGGGTCTGGTCATCACCGCTGCGATTCTGCTGGTGCTGCGCGACGCCTGCCGGGAAGTCTTCCGCCGGGTGATGGACGCCGTCGACCCCGCCCTGGTCGACGCGGCCGAGCAAACGCTGGAACGAGTGCCGGGCGTAAGGGCGGTGGGTGAGTTGCGGCTGCGCTGGATCGGCCACCGGCTGCGTGCGGAGGTCGCGGTCGTCGTCGACGGCGAACTGAATGTGCGTGAAGCCCACCAAGTGGCCGTGGAGGCCGAGCATGCCCTGCTGCACGCCGTACCGAAGCTGACCGCGGCCTTGATCCATGCCGACCCGACTCCGGCGCCGGGTGCCCCGGACCCGCACCTGGTCCTGGCCCACCACGGGACCTGAGCCGGGAGATCTGCAACGGCACCAGGACGATGAGGACTTCGTCGGTCGTGGTCGGCGAGTACCTCCAGGGCGTGGATGGTCGGTCCGCGTCATCGGCCTCGCGGGCGAGGCAGGTGTGGCCGGTCATGTCTGTCCGGTGTCCTGGGCCTTCTCCGACCCGGTACGCAAGGTCTTCCGCAACCTTGCCATCACGCCGACTTCGTCCGAACCGGTACGGGACGCCGCCGGACCCGCGTCAATGGTGATCGGAAACGGTCCGGGGCCGCGTGGTGAGTTCACACCGCGCGGCCCCGGACCGTCGGAAAAGGGGTGCAGCTGGACGG